>JAFGCP010000312.1 GCA_016932595.1 Deltaproteobacteria bacterium | reverse complement strand
GAATAGAGTTTGTCAATAGTTGCACTGTGCAACTTGTTAATGGTTTTTGGTGCGGACAGATCGACATGAATTTGAAAACAGATATCATGAGCCTTGTATTGTTATATTTATATAAATTTCCAAACATGGGGGGGCGATATGATACACCTTGACGGGTAATCGCTTCGTGACGAATTGAGCGATAATGCCGAGCATTCTCAAGTGGTTGCTAGCAATAATCAGCACAGTACAGGTTGAACCTATGGGCTGTGGAGCGGGCTTATCGTGCCGGGCTTGCAATTATCCCGGGTGGCGGATGATGCGAGAAAAGAAGAAAAATAGTCAGGGGCATATTTTTAGATTCGAAAGCGCAGGAATAAGGATTTGCTCTAGCAGGGCAGGGGTGACCCTGCATCCGGAACTGATGAAAACATATTCATGAATAATGAAAGGCAGCAATGGTGCGCGCGCAAAAAGATATGCCCGGGTACTTGAGACCGGTTTTTATGCGCGAAATGCCATTACCATGGGGTATGCCGGATACGGGCCGACTGGACCACCTTATGAGGATGGCCGGGCCGGAACACAGCCATGGCGTGCAAAAGCTTATGCTGAAGGAAGAATCGCACCGTTGGGGCAGGCAGGTATGCACATGCCGTCGCCGTCGCATTTGGTCTCGTCTATGACGGCTTTCCCGTTTTCGAGTTTTATGGCCTTCTGCGGGCAGATTTTGATGCACTCCCCTGAGCCTTTGCACTTTGTCTGATCAATAAGCAGCTTCATCGCGGATCCTTCTCTAGGGCGTCATACGCCAGATAACCATGAAGAGGTCCTTCATGGTTTTAGCCACATACGGGGAGACGACCTCAAAGGCCCTCTTAGTTGCGGCATCGGAAAAAAAAATGACCGTGTCGTCGTAAACCATGTAGGACGTATCCATGGCAAGTTCCGCACGCAGGAAGCGGGTTTCGCGGTTTTCTCCCGCGTCACGCTTTTTGTAATCATGGAATTCGGGCCTGTCGGGTATGAGCATCTGCAGGGCGATGCCGCGGCTCGCCCGCGTCGGTATGTAAAAGCCGCGGTCGAACTCCTCGTCAAAGACCGCCGCCAGATTTTCAACGGCGCCGCAGTAGTAAATTTTTTTTTCTTTCGTGTCCAGGCTTCGGATGGCCAGCTGCCGGAATTCTTCAAAGGTAGAGTACGTTTTGACATCAGGCGGAGTGCAGGTTGCAGCTTCGGGCATGAATGCTCCTTTCATCAGCTTCACTATACAGGTTCCTGTCTTGTCGGGCCAGCACTGTCGTATGACTATACTTCCATTTGGCGCATGCAGTCAAGACTTCCGTCGTTCATCGGCCCCGGGCTTGACAATAAAAAGCCAAGTCTTTATAGTACGATAATACTTTTCAATCAGCCCGAAAAAAGGATATCGGATCATGCGTGCGATACTGTTTTCAATGTTTTTGTTCTTCCTGCTGGCGCTTTCCGTCGGCGCACATGCTCAGCCGTATGCGCCGACGACCGCCAGGCCCGCCATACGGCCCGGGCCGGTGACCATGCCGTTTAAGTCCGCCCCCTTTCAGGACAAAAGAGCGCTCGTGCTTGCCTATTCCATAGACAATCCCCGGGCGCCGGAGGCTGTGGCATTTCTGCAGGAAATGGCAGCCATTAAAAATGAATTCAACCTGGAGGTGGTGGGGGTGAATATCAATGCGGACCGACAGGATGAGGTGCGGCGGTTTCACAAGCAGCACGGCGCGACATTTCCCGTAGCCTTTGACACAAACGGAGACCTGGCCAGACACCTGAGGCTGCGGGGAGACCTGACGCTGTATGTTTTCAACAGGCAGGGCAAACTGCGGGGCACCGTGTACGGCGCATCCGTGCCGGCGAAAAAAAACCTGAAAAGAGCCTTTCGTGCCTATGTCGACCGGATATTCAATCTGGGCTTCATTCCGGCTGACGAACCCGTTTTGGGGGACAGGCCGCCGGCGCCGGTTTTTCAAGCCGAGGCCCTGGACGGCACGAACATCAACCTGCGGCAGCAGTATGAAAAAAAGCCCGTTGTTCTGGTGTTTTTTTCGCCGACCTGCGGCCACTGCCGCCATGAGCTGATATTTTTGCAGGAACTTTTAAAAACCGGCGAGTTCAAGAACGCATTTTCCGTCGTTGCCGTAAGCAGGCACAACAGGGACGTCACCGAGAAATTCGTCAAGGACCTGGGGCTTGCATTTTCTTTTTTACTGGACACCGATGATGCGATTTCATCCCTTTTCGAGTCCTTTGTCGGCGTGGTGCCGGTTGCCTATATCATTGATACTTCCGGCCGTATTTACGCCAAGCACACGGGCTTTTCCGACCGCATGCGCGACCTGTATTACATGGAGCTTCGGCATCTGCTCGGGCGGCCCGGCAAGCCGCTGCTGGTCCCCCGCGGTTATTCAGGCCATGAGCGCTGCCAGATTTGTCACGAAAAGCAGCATATCCAGTGGAGCTTGACCATGCACGCCAATGCCATCGCATCGGTGCGGCGAAAGGGCAGGGAAGACGATCCATCCTGCGTAAGTTGCCATGTCACCGGCTGGGGCCAGCAGGGGGGCTACCGGATCGAGGATAAGGCGACATCACGGCATCTCGAAAACGTGCAGTGCGAAACATGCCACGGCCCCGGCTACCAGAGCTGTACGGCATTT
>JAFGCP010000311.1 GCA_016932595.1 Deltaproteobacteria bacterium | reverse complement strand
GCCATATAGCCGCCGGCAAAAAAGGTCGGCGCCAGCAGCAGCACCAGAAGCACGGCCCTGCGCCATACCGCGGCGCGGCCCCATATTTCATGCAGATGTTCTCTGGACATACCGTTTGTATCCTTACTGCCCTGTGCAGTACCGCCAGTACAGGCCTGCCGCCGCCAGCAGCAGAATAAGCAGGACATACAGCCTGAGCGGCGGCCGGAGCAGTTTGCCGGCTATGTTTATAAACATTATAAAAAAGAAGGCGAAGGGTCCTGACCTGTCGATAACAACGGGAATCATGCTGCCGCGGTTGAGGGGCGGCATGGCCTGCAGGCTGCCTAGCTCGGTCAGGCATATATCGGGGCTGTATTGCCTCAACAGACGTTCAAGGCTGCGCATGGCCTCAGCAACATAATCGCCGCCGTCATGCGCGCATGTTTTTTCAGCCTCTGCAAGGGACTGCGCAGCAAGCTCATAGCGTTTTTGAACAGGAATATGAAGGGCCTTCAGATAGGTCAGCATACGCCTGTGTGCCGTCTCCAGCTGATCGGCGACGCACGGGGCGGGGGCGTGCTGAAATGATGCTCCCGAGAACTTTTGGCTGCTCATGGTATGCTAGCAATTCTGTGCATTGAAAAATTTTAGAGCTGCGTTCCGCAGATCCATGTTTCTGTAAGTATGCTGGAGCCGTGTTTCAGAAAAGCCCGCATCTCGACAATGGGCTTTTTTTCAGGCATGATTTTTTCCGTAAGCGTTGAATTTTCTTCAGGTTTGACCTGAAATACAAGGCGCCAGCCGCCGGTGACCTGGTTTTTATAGAGTTGGTGCTCGATCAGACGACCGCCTGAGCCTATATCAATACTGCCTTCCAAGCCGTCTGAGGGCTCGCATCCGGCAAGTTCCCCCCCCTCAAAATCAATGATGAATTTTTTTATGCCCGTCTGCCTGTCGGTTTCGGCCCGCGTTGCGACGACTTTTCCGGCTGGCGGCCTTTTATTGTCGGGGTACAGCCAGCTCAACCTGTAGGCAAAAGAAAGAGGCTGACCGATGGGTGCTGCGGCAGGCCGCCAGTAGGCAACTATATTATCATGAATTTCATCATCAGTGGGGATTTGGATCAGCTCCACCCAGCCTTTGCCCCAGGCCCCTTTGGGCTCGCACCAGAGGCTGGGCCTTCGGTCAAACCGGGCTTCGAGGTCCTGGTAATGGTCAAAATTTAAATCCCGCTGCATCAGGCCGAACCCCTTAAGATTATCGGCCTGAAAGGCATTGATCCAGAGGCTTTTATTGTTTGCGATAGGGCGCCACAGCCATTCGCCGTTTTCCATATGTATCATCAGGCCATCGGAATCATGTACTTCGGGCCTGAACGAGTCTTTTGGACGCGAATTGGTGTTTTCACCATAGAAGAACATGCTGGTCATGGGAGCAATGCCCAGTTTGTCGACACCCTTGCGCAGAAAGACCGTTGCTTCAACATTCATTACGGTTTCTTTGCCCGGCTGTATCACAAATGAATAAGCGCCGGTCATGCGAGGGCTGTCCAGCAGGGCATAGACGGTTATTTGCGAGTCTTTTGGCCTGGGCCGCTGTATCCAGAATTCGCGGAACCAGGGGAATTCCTCGCCTGTGGGCTGAGCCGTGTCAACGGCAAGGCCTCGCGCTGAAAGGCCATAGTGCATGTTTTTGGCAACTGCCTTGAAATAGCTCGCGCCTAAAAACACCGCAAATTCATCCTTGTAAGCCGGATTGTTTATATTACAGTGAATTCTGAATCCGGCAAAACCCAAATTTTTTGGAACCCGTTCCTTGAGATCGGCGGCGCTTTTTTCATAGTTGAAATAGTCCGGAGAAAATTTGATGGGTACCGGCCCTTGCGGCGTCACATCATAGATCTTTACGGTGCGGTTGAAATAGGAGCCGGCATGAAAAAACTGGAGCTCAAAGGGAAGTTTTTGCTTGCGCCAGCACGCTTTGTCGGGAATGAAGCGGATATCCCGGTGCTGGTCGTAGGTGATATCAAGAAGCCACTGCGGCAGGGCCCCTTTGGGGTCCTTATAGGCTGTTTCAGCAAGCAACCGGGCACTGTCAACGACATTTTTCAACCCGAACACCTGTTTCGGCGGCTGTGCTGTTTTTTTTGTTTTTTTTAATTTTTCCGTTGCTGATACCATGGAGGCGGAAACGAAAATCATGCAGCATGCTATACTCATGCACCAAAAAAAACCAAGAGCGCGGCGCTTTGTCATACATCCTTCCTCTATTTCACAGGTGTTTGCCTATGAGCCCGGCGCAGCTGCGCCGTATTTTTGTCGAGAGCGTGGCATGCAGGATGGTATCTTCGCGCGTTTATCCCCCTGCCTCATTCCAGTCCCCTGCGGCTGCTGATCACGCAATGAGACCTGATGTGTGCCGTTAATTGACGGAACGCCCATGAGATCAGGCTCAGCCGTATATAATAGTATGTGTGCGCGGCTAGTCAACAGGATTTTTTACAGGGTGCGTTACTTTATCCGCTCTTTAATCTCTTGTCGTTCGGGGGCAAACTTGTTAATATCCTGGAAAAACCCGCATGGCTGTCGCTCTTTTCGCAGGTACGGACATCTGGGCAGGCGGCATCAAAATGTATTTACTTAATTGTTTCGGGCGACCAGCATGGAGGAACAAAAGTTTCATCTCCACCGTCAGACACTGGTGCATTTCCTGGCCAGCCTGAAGCGCTTCGCCACTGCCCCTGATGTGGGGCGCAGGGCGCTTTTGATGTTTACAGCGCTGCTGGCCCTGCAGCTGAGCATTAACGGCCTGAATGTCCTGAACAGCTATGTGGGCCGCGATTTCATGACAGCAATCGAGGACCGTAACCGCGCCGAGTTTGTTCGGCAGGCCCTGCTCTATATTGCCGTTTTCGCCGCCTTAACACTTACTTCGGTGCTGTGCCGGTTCTCCGAGGAGCGCCTCGGGCTGCTGTGGCGCGAGTGGACGACCAAACGCAGCATACTGCGCTACGGCAATCACCGCGTGTACTACCGCCTCAGAACAGACCCCGAGGTCGGCAATCCCGACCAGCGCATCGCCGACGATATCCGTACCTATACCACCACCACGCTTTCCTTCATGCTCATGGTATGTAACAGCAGTATTACCGTCATCGCTTTTTCAGGGGTCATGTGGTCTATCAGCCCAAAGCT
>JAFGCP010000310.1 GCA_016932595.1 Deltaproteobacteria bacterium | reverse complement strand
CGCATGAACTATCTTATAAATGAATTCCGGGGTCCATGGATTTTTTCCATGCTTCGGTACGGCCTCCCTGAAAAATCTATTCTGAACGCAGGCTTCAAAATAAAACCTTACTACGATGCAAACGGGAAGGTTTGCTACGGCCTTTGCGCCTGGGACGGGTCGGCCTTTCAGCTGCTGGGTTTCAATCTTTTCATGGGAGAGTTGAAGAACCCTGGCTGGAGGGAATGCCTTGAGCGGCTTGTCGACATCGAGCTTGACTATTCTCACCGCTTCGGTCTGCCCGGTTTTTTATCAGAGGCTTATTCCGGCAATGGCGTTGAATACACGGGCTCTATAGGCATCCCCGATATTGCCGTAACAAAAAGGAAACTGATAACATATGCCCCTTCGTTGTACAGCCTGGGCGCCGGGTATGCCATAGCTCCTGAAAAAATCGAAATGTTTCTTGCCGACAACTGGCCTGTTATTTCAACGCTTTTTACCGACCATGGCCCTTGGGAGGGATACAATACTCAAAAAAAAGCACCGGTGCGTTACCAGACAACTACGCATACGCTGTCGCTTATGCTTGCCGCACTGGGGTCGGCTGATGAAAACATGCGACGCTATCTTGACATGAAAGGCCTGACAACAGCGCTGGACACATTGTATCATCCGGGAAAGACAGTCGATTTCATGAATCAGAAAATGCAGCCTGTAGTCTGGAGTGCTGACGGAAGTCCGGTGACTTTCAGGAAAGACGGCAGCGGCTGCCTGTTCGAGGCTGCTATGAAAGATGGGGGCGGGATGGTTTTTCCTGTGCCAGGTAAACAGGCAATCAGCATCTCAGGCGGAATTCTGCGCCTGCGCTACCGGTCCGCGACAGATATCAAGAATGCCCGCATGAGCTTCAAGCGGATGCATCACGCAACAAAAGCTCTGGAAATGATACCGGTAGAACTATTTCTGGAAATTAAAAAGACCGGTGAAAATGATGAAATAATTGAAATCTGCCTTCCTTCCACGCCTGCACTCCAGACAGTTAATGAAATAGCATTTGTTTTTGGCGGGCAGGGGCAGAAGACAAACGTGCATATGACACTGGCTGCTTTTGAGTTTCAACCGCTTTAAGCATGCACCGGGCCGTTAAGTGAGCGGGATCATTTCCCTGAAGCGCCCAGGTTCTTCAGCCTGTCTGCAAGAAGCCGTGATGCCGCTTTTTTAAGAACAGTGCAGGGTTCGGGATTGTCGGTTTTCTGGTCGAATATGGTTTCTCCGAACACGAGCACAGTCGAGCCTATCTGTGCGGTGCTTCTGTTACGAGAGTCCCTGGCATAGACCTGCTCTTGTGTGCTGCTATCAAGGTCAAGAAGCTCGATCGCGTTTTTTCGCAGCTCCAGCCAGCAGTCTCTGCTTGCCCAGTTCCACTCCATGGGGAAAATGAGTATGTAATCATACCCTTCGTCTATCCAGTCTCTGACCTGCTCTCCCACGCCCGGTAGCCCGTCTTCGGCTGTATTGGCATATTCGGAGTACCTGATCAGACAGGGCGGCGATGAAGCATGAATCTGCCGCCTCCGCAGTGCAAAATAGGCGTTTATTCTACGATTGCGTATTGGGTTATTGACAATATTTGATACATCGTAGAGCCTGTTAGATGTGCTGCTGCCATGTGCGGCGATGATGATGCCGATTTTTTTGTCGGCGGGTATGGCCAGGGAGCCTGCGAAATGCCTGACGCCGAGGAACAGCGATCGGTAGAAATCCCTGTAGTTCATAAGCTGGAACTTGTTTGTAGAAATGGCGCCGAGCCGGACTGCTGTGCCAAGTTTTTTGTTCGCCTTGTCAAGGGCCTGCTGAAAGCGAGGCCAGGAGCCTGAAGACATTTCAAACTCACTGGCTTTATTGTAGAAGTCATATACGAAAACTGATGTCGCCCCGTTTTTTATATGACTTTCAAGTTTCTCCTCGATGATGTCTTCAGGTTCTTCAAAGGGTACAGGCCTTTCAAATTCGAACATGCTGAACCAGTCCCCGATGATATTGTACCGGTTTGCAAGACCTGAAATAGTTTCACTGAAAAAATTGAGGGTATCTGGCTTTGAGTCAACCGGACCAAAGCTTTTATAGATCATGATGTTCTCAAGGGCCGTGAACTCCCATATATCGGGAATCCCGTTTGGAGTCTGTTTTTCAAAAAATGGAGTAAGAGAGCAGGGGGTCCCCGGATTCCAGCTCACCAGGCCGCCAACAGGCTGTGCCGTCAGGTCAACGGGATTTTGCGGGATATTCTCGCTATGGGTCGACGGGTTGAGCGGGTCGAGCACCACCGTGGTCTGGTCTTCAAAACAAAGTCCGGGAATGAAACCAAGGCTCTGCAGATGAGTCATGAGACTTGCGCCGAAAGTGAGATGGGCCGACAGCTGCTCCTCCAGGCTGTTCTCGTCCAGATCTCCCGTATCGGGCTCAATCGGGGCGCCCATGACAATCAGTGGCTTTGACAGATCAATCTTCCGATTGCGTATCATGAATCCCTTGAATGTGGGTATTATTCCTTTGGCATTGTAGGGCGCGGCTTTTATATCGATCGCATTTCCTTCAGCATCAAGCGGTACGGCATGGTAGAAGACAAAGCCGTCCCGCATGGATGTCGAATCGAACCGGGCTTTATAATCGGGCGGATAGCCGGTAAAACGCAAGGCCGCGGACTCATTGTCCGTCCAGATCCGGTACTGCATGGCAGCCGGAACAGGCGCACCATCTCCCCGGACTGAAGCTTTCAGCTGCATGACCCCTGAGACCTCGTCGCAGCCCATAGGGTTTTCATAATATAGGCGTATTTCTTCTATATCTGGAACAACAGGGCTGGAGCATGAAAAAATACAAAAAGAAATGAACACGAAAAAACATGCTGTGGTATGGTGGAAAGTATACATGGCATTCTCTCCTGCTGCATGATAGTGCCATAGTAAAACCAGTTGATTAGTACCACCGGTGAATGCAGGTTTCAAGGCCTTTCCGCGAGATTCCGCATATCAGCGCTGCTGCATGAGCGCAAGCAGCAGCCGTGACACATCATCCTTATGGCTCACCAGAACCAGCCTTGCTGCTGCAGCTCGCCCAAACAGCAGGCTGCCCAGTTGAAAGCTGTCAGCATGAAGCAGGCACCCCAGAACGCGGGGCGCATGCTTTTCAAGCAGCCGTTCAACAGTGCGGTAAAAATTACCGGAGCCGTCATTTGACAAAAGCACCACCCGCGATATGCGGCGGCCCTGGGCAGCATCCTGCCTGAGCAGGTCAATGCCATAGCCCTCATTGTTCAGAGTCGCGGCAGCTGTTTCAAGGCCCCGGACAATGCGTCCGCTGCGGCGGGCAGCAAGCAGGGCGCTTTTAAGAGGTTCGGAAAAATTCAGAACCGGTAGAACGAGGGTTCCGCCGTCCCCCAGTTTTTTTGTTCGGGAGTGCAGGTCATCCAGAAGCGTGTTGTCTGGATAGTGTGCTTCGATCTGCCGGGGGAGCTTATACCCAAATGAATGTTCTGCCATTTTGAGATCCGTGAAGTTACCGTATAGGTGAGTGATGATACAGTTTTGATTATCCGTATATTCCGTTGTGAATACAACTTCAAAATACCTTGTGTGAAATATAGCAAAAGAGAGGGTAATAAATTTATGATCCCTTATTGTTTTTTTTGTATTTTAATAAACATACACTGCCTTTATTGTTGACTCCCCTGATCGGGAGTCATAGAATCCACTTGTGTTCAAGCACCGTATCGGCGGCTGCAAGTGTTCATTCACCACCTAAGGAGCTATGCCAATGCCACAGAGCACTGATACAAAGATCATTGCCGTTTTCTGCGACTTTGAAAATGTAGCGCTGGGCGTGCGCAACTCTCAGTATGATCAGTTCAATATTTCCCGCGTACTTGAGCGGCTCCTGCTAAAAGGCAATATCGTTGTTAAAAAAGCCTACTGCGACTGGGCCCGCTACCAGGATTTCAAGGCTGCCATGCACGAAGCATCCTTTGAGCTGATCGAGATTCCCCATGTACGGCAGTCAGGCAAAAACTCCGCCGACATACGAATGGTCGTCGACGCCCTTGACCTGTGCTATACCAAGGAGCATGTTGACACTTTCGTGATTATAAGCGGCGACTCCGACTTTTCACCCCTGGTGAGCAAACTGCGCGAGAATAATAAGACCGTCATCGGCGTGGGCGTCAAAAATTCAACATCCGACCTGCTGATTGCCAATTGCGATGAGTTCATTTATTACGATGATCTTGCACGGCGCAAAAAGCCTTCTGTTGCAAAGGCGCCTGTTGTCAAGGCCGGACAAAAGCCAGCGCGGGCAGCAAAAAGCAAGACACCGCCCCCGCCTGATGACAAGAAGCAGGAGGCGTGGGACTTGATCGTTGAAACCTATGAGGCGCTCCAGGAAGAGCGCGGTGCGGAAGACAAGATCTGGGGCTCCATGATCAAGCAGGCCCTCAAGCGGCGCAAGCCCGGCTTCAGCGAAACCTATTACGGATTCAAATCCTTCGGTGAACTGCTGGAGCAGGCCGAAGCAAAAGGCATACTCAAGCTCGAGCATGATCAGAAATCAGGTGGTTTCATAATAAAGGGCTCTCTTTCGCCCTGATTTTTTTTATGGACATTCTAGCGGGCTAAATAGGCAGTACAATAACCATTTTTTACAAGAGGTACGCATGAGTCTTACCATACTGGCTTTTATGGGAAGCCCGCGCATCAAAGGCCTGTGCTCGCAGTTTGCCGCAAGCGCGCTGCAGGGAGCCGCAAGCCGCGGCGCAGAGGTACATCAGATTAACCTTGTTGATTGTGATATCAAACACTGCACGGGCTGCCACAGCTGCGTGTATACGAAGCATGAGCTGCCCATCGGCATGTGCCCCCTCAAGGATGACATGGCAGGCATCCTTGAGCAGTATCTTGCCGCCGACGGCTATGTGATGGCATGCCCGGTGTATGACTTCACCGTTACTTCCATCATGAAAGCTTTCATCGAGCGGCGTTTCCCCATGTATAAAAAGCAGAAAGGCCTTCATGGCAAAATACCCGAAGTGCGGGTGCCGCAGGGGTTTAAGAAAAAGGCTGTTCTTATAGCAACCGGCGATGCCTCAGATGAATATGCAGCCATTGCCGAGCCGTGCTTTGATGTGATGTCCGGGCACTTTATGGTAGAGGAGATAGACGTGGTGAGCCAGCTGTATGTGGGCTATATCCATAATGTGGATGAGCAGCGGTATAAAGAAAAGATGCAGGAGATCTTCACTATGGGGGTTCGTATGGTGGAGGAGATTGAAAAAGCGCGCCTGTAGAAGCCCTAACAGCGTGAAGGTGAAAACGGGGCAGGTGCCTGCACGTTAAAACATAAAAAAGCCGCCTGTATGCAAGGCGGCTTTTTT
>JAFGCP010000309.1 GCA_016932595.1 Deltaproteobacteria bacterium | reverse complement strand
GGCTGGGCTGCGTCCACCTGAGTATACCCTATGCAAACGCTCCTATACGGGTAAAACCACTACTTTGCGTAATCTATTGCGCGTGTTTCACGTATGACGGTCACCTTTATCTGCCCGGGATAGGTGAGGGACTCCTCTATCTTCTTGGCAAGGTCCTTTGAAAGCACCACCGCGCCATCATCGTTTATGTCGCCGCTTTCCACCATGACGCGTATTTCGCGGCCCGCCTGGACGGCATAGGACTTGCTGACACCCTTAAAGGCATTGGCAATATCCTCAAGGTCACGCAGATGCTTGACATAGGTCATCAGCATTTCGCGCCGCGCCCCCGGCCTGGCTGCGGACAGGGCATCCGCAGCCTGCACAAGCACCGCAAGCACGGTCTGTGCCTTGACATCGTCATGATGGGCCGCAATGGCGTGAATAATCTCTTCCGCCTCGCCATGCTTCTTTGCCAGGTCGGCGCCGATCAGGGCATGGGACCCTTCCACTTCATGATCAACGGCTTTGCCGATATCATGCAGAAGTCCTGCGCGCTTGGCGGACTTGACATTGATGCCCAGCTCGGATGCCATCATGCCGCACAGGTAGGAGACCTCCAGAGAGTGCTGGAGCACATTCTGATCATAGCTGGTGCGGAATTTCAAACGCCCCAGCAGGCGCAGAAGCTCGGGATTTATTTTCTGAATGCCCACATCAAAGGTCACCTGCTCTCCGGCTTCCCGAATGGTGTTGTCAACCTCACCCCTGACCTTCTCGACAATCTCCTCGATCCGCGAGGGGTGAATGCGGCCATCGGTAATCAGCTTCTCCAGAGCGATGCGCGCAACCTCCCGCCGAATCGGGTCAAAGGAGGATATCAGTATTGTTTCAGGCGTATCGTCGATGATCAGGTCAACGCCGGTAATCTGCTCAATGGCTCGGATGTTGCGGCCTTCGCGGCCGATAATGCGCCCCTTCATCTCATCATTGGGAAGGGCCACCACGGATACGGTCTTCTCTGCGACATAATCGGCGCTGTAGCGCTGTATGGCTATGGCAATGATATTGCGGGCAATCTTATCGGCATTCTCCTTGGTTTCCTCCTCGATCCTGCGTATGGTTCGCGCAGAATCATGCTTGGCCTCATTTTCAAGGTTCTGCATCAGAAGTTTTTTTGCCTCCTCTGAGGTCATGCCCGATATGCGCTCAAGCTTTCGCTTCTGCTCCTCAAGGGACTGCGTGTACTGGTCCTCCATCTCCTTCACGGCCTTTTCCTGCGCCGCAAGGGTCTTTTCGCGCTTTGCAATGGTAATTTCCTTCTGATCGACCAGGCCGACCTTTTTTTCGAGGTTTTCCTCCCTCTGCGCGAGCCGCTTTTCCTGCTTTTGCATTTCAAACTTCTTGTTGCGCGACTCCTTTTCAAACTCGGCCTTTGTGCGGTACAGCTCTTCCTTGGCCTGAAGCCGGGCCTCCTTCACTATCGTATCAGCTTCTTTTTTCGCTTCATTTATAAGCTTGCCGACCGTCTCTTCAGCGGAAGATATTTTATTTTCAATAATTTTTTTTCTAAGAAAAAATCCTGCTACAATTCCGGCTACGACACCGGAGATACCAGCCAGCGCTATGTATATCGGGTCCAAAGTTGTTCCTCCTTTATCTGATTATTATATAGTACAGCCGCCATGCTCTGCGGCGGCCGTTTTATCGATACGGGCATACCGATACATCCATCACTCCTGCATTCATCAGCGTGAGGCTTCTGAGCAGCACAGGCATTGAAAAAATTCTCGGGCTTTGCAGATCAGTGAACGAAACGAAAGGCGGGCAACAGAAATTTTTCTACACTAAAACAGTATGCGGATGTATGACAGCAGTTACAAACACATCCCACTGAATGAACAGGCATGCAATGAAAAAACAGTATATGCCATGTGGTTACTCTGTATAAATGTTTAAAGGCCGTAGCAACCTTTTTCTAGCTTCTTTTGCTCCGCTATGCTTTCATTCACCGTTCTGTCTGACAATCTATACATAAGGACTTTTCAAAGCCCTCTAGTAAAAAACCAAATCCCTCCAAGAAAAATTTTATGTAAAATATGTAATTTAACCTTATAGGTAAAAACGAGTATACATAATTCACAAGCGCGAATCAATCAGTTTTACAAGCCGCTCGGAATCCGCCTCGATACTTCCGGCCAGCTTTTTCAGTGCATCATCTTTTTTAATGCAGTCGTCCGCAAGATTTAAAGCAACCAGAACCATAAGGTTGAACGTATCGGCCGTTGCCCCTGTTTTGCGGGCCTGTTCGATCTGTTCATTGAGGAAATTTTCGACGCGCGCCACATACGCTGCGTCATGCGTGCCCTTGAGCAGATAGGTCTGCCCCATTACCGTTATTTGAAAACTTTCCCCCATCCAGGCCTGCCTTGTTGTTATATGCCGAGCTCCTCGATTTTAGCCAGCAGTGCGTCTATACGCTGACTGACTGCACCGCGCTCACTGGTAAACTCATCGATCTTTTTGATCATCTGGTCGCGGTCCTGCGCTCGCTCGGCTATCTGCTTCTCAATTGCCTCTTTTTCTTTTACAACTGTTTCATACTTTTCAATAATCAGTTCCACCTTCTGCGCAAGCGTATCAAATGCATTCAGAGTATCCATCCATAACCTCAAGCGATTAAAATTAATATTTTGCCAGTTAAGTTAAAAGGTTATATGCTAAAAGTCAAGCTGTTTCTTAGATAAATCAGCCTGCCATAAGCATAAAAAAGCTTTGCAGTAAAGGGCTGTCATAAAACCCTGAAACATGGATTTTTTACCTTTGCCAGCAGCTTGAAATTTCATAGCAACCATTTGTTTTTAGTGTTTTATTTTACGGGACGGAACAATTTGTTTCGGGCTCCATCTGATACAAAAACGACTTTTTGTTCAAACATTTTTCACTGACGAAAAACCTTCCAGGCAGCCGAATGCAGTTTTTTTACTTTATCCATGCTCGCACGGGTTGCAGGCAGAATCCGGGCATCCTCCCCCGAACAGACAGGTTTTTTGACCGGTGAACCGCAGGTGCTGCTCAATGCACGCAGGGTCTGCTTCACTGCTTCTGCTATGCCCAGCACATGATAGCCGCCCTCAAGAACAAGCAGCAGCCTGCCGCCGCAGACCGTATCGGCCAGTTCTCTGATAATGTCTGTCATGGCATAAAAACCCTGCGGGGTTACCTCCATAGTGCCGAGCGGGTCATGCTGGTAAATGTCGAAACCTGCCGACACCAGCACGAATTCGGGCTGGTATTCAAGGGCAAGGGGCACAAGTATCTCACGTAAAATGCAGGCATAATCACTGTCGCCCTGCCCCCCCGACAGAGGAACATTGACGGTAAACCCCCTGCCCGCATTGTCCCCCGTCTCTTCAAAAGCACCCGTTCCCGGATAGTAGGGATACTGGTGAGTTGACACATACAGTACCTGAGGGTTGGCATAAAAAGAGTGCTGCGTTCCATTGCCGTGATGAATATCCCAGTCAAAAATCAGAACCCGCTGCATGTTGTGCTTCTCAAGCAAATAGCGGGCACCGATAGCTATATTATTAAACAGGCAAAAGCCCATTGCTTGGCTGTATTCGGCATGATGCCCCGGAGGCCGAACCAGGGCAAAAGCATTATCAGCCGCCCCTGAAAGTATCCTGTCTATACCGTCCAGCACCGCGCCCACAGCATGTGCAGCTGCATTCCAGGAACCTTCAGACGTGCCGGTATCGGGATCAAGGCTCAGGGGAGGCCTGCCTGCCGTGGCGGCAATACGATCAATATAGGCCGGTGAGTGATTCAGAGCAATCTCGGCTTTTGCCGCCCGGCGCGGGGAAATCTCTTCGACACATCCTGCCATATCAGCATTCTGAAGCATGGCATAAATTGCCTCCAGACGCTCGGGACTTTCCGGATGGCCATGCTGGGTTACATGGCCCAGAAAGCATGTGTCCTTCAAAACAACCGTTCTTCCCATGGCTTTTCTCCGTACTACTATTTATTCCGGATGTTAGGTTGACAATACTGTAAAAAGCGGCTACAAACAACAAAAAGATTATATAATTCCGCTACAAAAACGGGCTATATTACCATGTTCGGCTTGGGATTTCAGGAAATTATTATTATTCTGGTTGTTGCTCTGCTTATTATCGGGCCCCGCAAGCTGCCTGATCTGGCAAAATCGCTGGGCAAAGCCTTTCGTGAATTCAAGCATGCCACAGACGACATTAAACAGAATTTTGATCTTGATGCGCTGACCCGGGAAGAACCCCCTCCCCCGGCAAAAAAAACTCCCCCAGGTGACAGCGAAGCGCAAATACCAGATCACAAAGAAAACCTGTGATGGAAGAAGAAAAACTCCCCCTGACATCGCATCTGGAAGAGCTGCGCAGACGCCTTGTCATAAGCCTTATTGCTACGGGCATCGGTTTCATTGCCTGTTACGGTCTCTCTGAGCGGCTGTTTTTGCTGCTTTCAGAGCCGCTGATCAAAGCAATGCCCGAGGGCAGCTCATTTATTTTCACCGGCGTTACCGAAGCCTTTTTTACCTATTTGAAGCTTGCCTTTTTTGCCGGCATTTTTGTCGCAAGCCCGGTTATCATTTATCAAATCTGGGCCTTTGTCGCTCCTGGCCTGTATGATACGGAACGTAAGAGCATCATGCCTTTTGTGCTCCTGGGGGTACTATTTTTTATCGGCGGCACGGCTTTCGCCTATTTCGCCGTCTTCCCGCAAGCCTTCAAGTTTTTCATGGGCTATAATACCCAGTATGTCAAAATAATGCCGTCCATCGGCGAATACCTTTCCTTCAGCTGCATTTTCCTGCTGGGATTCGGAATCGTCTTCGAGCTGCCGGTGTTTATCATCTGCCTGGCCCGCCTGGGTATCATTAAGCACAGCCATTTGAAAAAATACCGCAAGATGGTCATTATCGGTATTTTCATCGCGGCGGCAATACTGACTCCCACGCCCGATGCGGTCAATCAATTGCTGATGGCTGTGCCAATGCTGATTTTATACGAGCTGAGTATTGTTGCAGTGCGTTTTTTTGAGAAAAAAAAGGAACCTGAGATTGATTAGCCATGTTTCAGCAGTTTTTTGCTGAAGGCGGACAAAAGCCGGTACCCGTCATGGACCGGCAGTTCTGCAAGCTGCCGCAAAAGCTTTTTTTCCATGAGAGAGATCTTTTTGGGCATTTCAATATGAAAGCGGTACACCATATCTCCGTGCCTGTTGTGAGCCTCCGACACGGCACCCCCGCCCTGAACCCGAATCTCAGCCCCGTTCTGTAACCCTTTTGAAATCTTTATCTTTTTTACCCCTTTCAGGGCAGGCACAGAAACATATCCCCCCAGCATGGCCTGATAGAATGATAGGGGAACAGCACAGATAATATCCAGCCCGTCACGCTCGAAAAAAGGGTGCTTTTCAACATGCACTACAATCATAAAATCCCCTGCTGCGCCGCCATCCCTGCCCTGCAACCCCATGCCGCGGACCTGAAGCCGTGCTCCGGTTTCAACACCAGGGGGAATGCGTATCTGAATCGGCCGCTCAGACCAGGCAGTGCCTTTGCCTGTGCACCGCGGGCACAGCGCTGTGGCTGTTTTGCCCGCTCCCTTACAGGATGGGCATTGCTGCTGCGCACCGCGCCGGTCGTTCACCTGCCCCCTGCCACGGCACTGCTGGCAGATAACCGTTTTCGAGCCGGCCCGTATGCCTGTGCCCCGGCACTGCTGGCAGGCGCCCAAAAAGGGGATATGTATCTCGGCGGCGCCTCCGAGGGCTGCATCCCTGAAGCTCACCTTCAGATTCCGGCGCAGATCCTGCCCCTTTTTGCCCCGGTTTTTGGGCACGTCCTGTCGAAAATAAAACCCCTCATAAAAATCACGCAGCATTTCATCTCGGGGCATATAAAAATCATTGCGCGGCGGTGGGGTTGTTTCGCGGCGCCTGGACTCAGCAGCCTGACGGTTTAAAAAAACATCATAATCGCTGCGCTTCCCGGCATTGCCGATGACAGCATAGGCCTCATTCACAAGCTTGAATTTCTCTTCAGCCAGCTCATCGCCAAAATTTCTATCCGGGTGATAGTTCATGGCAAGGCTTCGGTAGGCTTTCTTGATAGAGGCCGCGCTTGCCCTGCGGTCGACGCCGAGCACCCTGTAGTAATCTGGCTTCACGATCCCTCCTGCTGTGCAGCCATCACTTCGGGATAATAGCACATAGCGGCTCTGCACGCGCGCTTATAGGTTGCCGTATACAGCATGCGGGCGGATGAGCGGAATTCAGCCTGCCCCGGGCTTTCATCAAGCCTGGCCAAAAGGGTTTTTAAAAAATTCACATCGCACAGCTTGCGCTCAATGGGGTTGCCGCGGCCGACGACTTTCAGGCTGCCGATGCCGAGCTTTTTAAATTCCCACAGGGCGCAGGCGCCGCAGGGATGGTCATCAACATGCACCCGCTCCCATATGCGCTGCCGCTCTATCATGCATGCCTGCCGCATGAAAGGAAGGCTCTGATCGCTGGAGCACACCTGCACCTCAAAAGGCAGCATGCAGGCGTTTTTGAACATGGGCGGCACTTCTTTGCGCGCCAGCCCGTGCTGAAACGTACAAAAGCCGTCGATGTTTATGCAGCGGGAATTGAGCACAAAAACCGTTGTGTCCACAGGCGGCATCTTTGCCGTAATAGTCTCTATTTCCGCAATCGAGAGATGGCGCGGGAAGGTAATATTGGAGGCGCCCAGCTGTTTGAAAAAAGCTGCGGAGCGCCAGTTGAACACCGTTCCGCCGGTGCTGATATGCATGGCCGCCGGATAGCGCTGTTCTTTTATAAACTGCAGAAGCCCGAAATCGGTAAGGATAAAAGCATCGACACCTGCGCCTGTCGCCCCGTCAAGATACCGCCTGATTAAATCGTATTGCGCCTGCGTGTAATAATGCTCATTGAGCGTAAAATATACGGGTATGCCGAGACCGTGAGCTTTTGCGACCGCTTCTTTCAAATCATCAAAGCGCCGGAAATGCCCTTTGCCCGCAGGCCGCCTGTTGATGGAAATGACCGGATATTTCTCATACCAGCTGTCTTCCAGGACTCCGCAGAAAAATTCTCCTGCCCCGGCCCTTGCAAGACTGTCGACTTCTTCGATGCTGTCAAGCGGAGAGAGTATCTTCATTTTCTTCATGCTCAGACCGGCAGCTCCGGCTGCACGACAATCCGGTCGACCTGATGCCTGGTAACAGCATCGGGTATGGTTTCATGTATAAAAAAAACAGCATTGCCGCGCCGTATAAGCGGCAGGGTCATGACCGGATTATACAGGTTGAAGCTGTACTTCAGGCATTCTCTGCCGCAGGGAAAAATGCCGATTGAGCCCATCTTTACCGGATCATCGCAGTTGGCGCTCAGGCAGAAGCGGGTTGCGGAAATAAAAGCAAACGGTACATAGAGCGACTTGTGAAGGCCTGCATCCGTGCCCTCAAGGTTCAGGCCCTGCAGAAGATTGTCAAACTCCACGCGGCTGATGCCCTGCTGCGCCAGAAAGCGGACGGCTGCCGGCACGTCAAGGTTGGAGCCCTGAAAGTAGCTCTTTGTTTCGGCGGGAAGCTGCTCGAAAATATTCATAAGGCGCGGACCGCGCTTGCTCTTGTTGAGCAGCCGACCGAGCACGGGCCTGAGCCGGGGATGCTCGCTGCGCAGCAGCTGAAGCACCCCCCAGTCATTCACAACAACTTCAGCATCAGGCAGGCTCTGCTCAAGCACGGCCAGCAGCTCTTCGAGCTGCTCAAGTCCCCGGTTTGTCACAAACGGGGTCATAAAGGTAAAGCCGAGTGATCTTTCGCGGGCGCTGCGCAGCGCCGTTTGAAGCTCAAGCCGCGGCGGTATCAGGCGCTCACAAAATTCCGCTCCGAAATACAGCCGCGTAAAATCATCACTCAGGTAGCGCAGCTGATCGCTGCAGTGTATATAAACGGCCTGTTCCATACAGTGTCCCAAGAGGCTGCCACGAGCATCTTCCGCTACAGAACCGCGGGCAGCCGAACCCGCTCCCCGCGGCAAGGCATACGCAGGCGGCAGCCAGTCAATCAAACGGCGTTTCATTCATCAGGTGAACGACCGGGACGCCGTCAAAAAAATCTATGATATTCAGGCAGCCATATGCCTGATCGATGCGGGGCAGCATGTTTAAATCAAGCCCAAGGGCATGACACAGAATAATGCGGTTCACTCCTCCATGGGCCACCAGCAGCACATTCCTGCCCTGGTGCTCATCAAGGCAGGCTGTCAGCCGCGGTATGACGCGGTCGCGCAGGTCGGCAAAGCTCTCCCCGCCCTGTATCCTGTAGCCGGCTATATCGGCGGAACGAAGATCAAACTCCTGCGTAAAACGCTCCGTAATCTCCTCGCGCGTCAAGCCCTCCCACTGGCCAAGATGTATCTCCCTGAAAGCAGGCTCAGCAGCCGGCTCAAGACCGATGGCTGCGCCGATGATCCAGGCGGACTCGACCGTGCGCATAAGGTCGCTTGACAGCAGTACATCTATTTTTTCCATGCTCAGCCTGCGGGCAAGGCGGGCTATCTGCGCCCGTCCTTTATCATTGAGCGCTACATCCAAATGGCCCACATACCGCCATTCATGGGAGGTGACAAGCTCGCCATGCCGCGCAAGGTAGAGGCGGGTACGGCCGGCGCCCATCTGGTCAGGCTCGCGGCGTGAAGAAGAACCCGGACCCGCTGCGCTGCTCTTCTCAACATTCAGGGAATTGCTCATGTGTGCTCAGTATGATAAAAAACAGGGGGTTTTACAGCAAACAAACTCGCGGATACAAGCACCGCGCAGGCTGAGGCACAGCATCAGAGATGCATGCGGTCTCGAATCATACGAACCATCGTTGTATTGTCGGTATGCCCTGTCATATTTGCAGTTATCCGTGCGCGGATGGGGCGGCCCAGCAAATAAAAGTCTCCTATCATGTCTAGAATTTTATGCCGCACAAATTCATCGGGAAACCGGAGCTCGGTGTTCACAATCTTCTCATTGTCGATAAGAATAAAATTATTGAGCTTGCCGCCGCTTGCCAACCCCCGCTCCTGAAGCGCCTCAATATCGCGTAAAAAGCCGAATGTGCGCGCCGGAGCAATCTCCTTCTTAAAGGATTCCTCGTCGTTCATGATAAAGGTGTATTCCTGCCGGCCGACCGGTTTTGGGTACTGCAGCATATAATGAATTGAAAATCGCTCCGCCGGCTCGACTATCATGTATTTTTTAGAGCCATCGACGTCACCGATAACAAATTTTTCGGTAAGGACGATGTCATCGGCAGGAGCATCCTGCTCTTCAATACCCGCATCCTCAATCATCTTACAAAAATCAACGGCAGAACCGTCCATGATGGGCACTTCATTATTGATCTTGATCATAAGATTTGTGATGCGATAGGAATGCAGCGTTGCGAGGCAATGCTCTATCGTGCGGGCTGTTGAGTTGGTATTCTGCAGACACGTTGAATAGTCGGTCGACACCACATACTCAATGGATGCCGGAATCGTATCTTCGCTTGAAATATTGCCGAATACTATGCCGCTGCCGGGAGGCAGCGGCGTTAAAATAAGCCCTGTTTTGTCTCCCGAATGCAGCCCCTGCCCGCTCACCACCATGGCCCGTTTGAGCGTTCTCTGAAAGCGTTTACCTGACGGATTTTCTTTCGCAAAAGCAATGCCGTATTCTTTGATTAATTTTTTCAGCTCCTTCTCCCTGATATGTATTGCGGCAGCTGTCCTTGACAGATTGCGATCGTTTTTGCGCAAATGATGCAGCAGATAATTTTTGCGCCAGGCAACTTCCGCCTCTGCCATGCTTGAGAAGTGCTCATAGGAGCGGGAGAAGACAGGATGGGCCTCTTCGCGTATCGTCGAGGGCAAATCCTGGGCTGAAATGGTTATTGTCGGCACCGAAACAATCATTTTTTCAGTGAGGTTCTTCAGTTCCTTAACATTGCCCGGCCAATCATAGTTTACCAGAAGTTCAAGAGCCTCGTCAGCAAAGTGCTTTTCCCTGCAGCCATATTCCCTGCAAAACCGGGCGAGAAATGAATTGAGCATAACGGGTATATCGCTGCGGCGCTCGCGCAGGGGCGGCAGCAGTATCGTATGCTGAAAGCTCTCGGCAAGGGCCTTTTTCAAAACTCCGTAAGGCGCTGTTTTAATCGTCGCTGCGACGACACGCAGCCCGCCTTCTCCCGTCTGCAGCAGCTGGCCGAGCTGGTCGGCAAGCCGCTTGTGCATGTCGGGCGGGGCAGTATCAAGCGCCTGCAGGAAAAGCACACCTGAAAGCCCTCCGGTCAGCAGGCCCTGCCTGCCGGGCTGGTTTTCGCCGAACAGTTTTGCCTCGAGCTCAGCAGGCGTCAAAAAAGCGCAGTTGATCTTCGTAAAGGTTTTTTTCTTAAATCCCGCTCCGCTGTGGATCAGCTGGGCCGCATGCTCCTTACCCGTCCCGATCTCTCCCAAAAGCAGAATATGCCCTGTGCCGGATGCAGCGCTTTTGATCTGGTCCATAACCCTTAAAATGGCATCGCTCTCTCCGGACAAATCAGGCAGTTCTCCGCTGCTGTCCGCTGCTTTCGATCCTGCTGAGCCTTTACCGGACACCTGCTGCTTTTCTTTTATTTTTCTTATTACATCGACAACAGCATCAAACGAAAAAGGTTTTTCAAGAAAATCGAAGGCGCCGTGCTTGACGGCCTGAACCGCCGTGTTCACCGTGCCGTGACCGGTCATCATAACAACTTCTATAGCACTGTCAAAATCCCTGACAGCTTTGAGGGTTTGAATGCCGTCCATCCCGGGAAGCCAGATATCGAGAAAAATAATGTCCACGGGATGAGATTGCACGATCTCGAGGGCTCGGGTGCCGTCAGAAGCCGTAAGCAGTATATGCCCTTCGTCCTCAAGACTGCCGCGAAGCGAATTCACAATGGAAGGTTCATCGTCAACCAGCAGTATTGTTAAATTTTTCATTATATGTTTCCCTTCTGAAACTTATAACCGGTGACACCGGCAGCTGAATAATGAAGCAGGCGCCGTTGGGATGATTGTCGCGCACGCGAATAAATCCATTGTGATCTGACACTATCGTATTGACGATCGCCAGGCCAAGGCCGGTGCCGGCCTTTTTTGTTGAAAAATAAGGATCAAAAATTTTGGTTTTAAGCGCAGGCGGGATGCCGCTGCCGGTGTCCGCAACCTCGATAATCACCACGTCAAGGGCCTGATTATATGCTGTCTTGACCGTTACTGTCCCGCCATTTTCCATGGAGTGCAGCGCATTGTCAAGCAGATTGATAAGCACCCGCTTGATCTGGTCCCGGTCAAAATTAAACCGTATTGCCTCCAGTTCTCGCACGGCGCTGAACACAATGGTTTTATGCGCTTCACGGTACAATGCAAGGGTCTCTTCAACTACTTCATTGAGCTCATTGGGCAGAGGATTGGTTGCCGGCATGCGGGCAAAACTTGAAAACTCATTGACCATGGTCTTGAGTTCATCGACCTGATTGATGATAACCGTTGTGCATTCATCAAACACCCCCGCGTCAGAGGATATCTGATGCTGAAACTTCTTCTTCAAACGCTGCGCTGAAAGCTTGATCGGCGTCAGCGGGTTCTTCACCTCATGGGCGATCCTGCGAGCGACTTCCTTCCAGGCAAATGCCCGCTGCGCCTGCTGCAGCTGGGTGAGGTCTTCGGCAACCAGAACAAGCCCCATGCTTGTGCCGTCGGCGTCAAAAAACATATTGGAGCGCACGTACAAAAACACCATCCTGTCGGCAAGCGACAGGGCTATCTGCTGCTCGACGGATCGAAGCCGGCAGGAAAGAACCTCGCTTATAAAATCCCGCAGCGGCGCAAGCTCTTCATGGGCAAACACTTCACCGTACGGGCGGTTGACGGCCTGCGCAAAGGTGGTAGCGAACATGCGCTCCGCTGAATTATTAAATGCCGTTATGACGCCGTCCTGATCGGTAGAAACAACGACCGAGGCGACATTATCAAGCAAAACCTCCATATACAGCCGCCGGTGCTCAAGCTCGCGAATGGTTTCCCGCAGGTTGCCGGTTGTTGATTCAACCTGCTGCGTGCTGGCTTTCAGGTCATGGGTCATTTTATTGAACGACTGTATCAGGCTGCCGATTTCGTCGTCTGACGACGGCTCTATCACAACATCCAGATTCCCCTGAGCTATCTGCTGCGTCGCAGTCGCGAGTGAACTGATGGGAACGGATATAACCTTTGAAAGGTGAAATCCGAACCACGTAGCAGAAAAAATAATCAGCAGCGTCACTGCAGACAGCAGAATAATATAAATTCCCTTGATGGGTCCCTTGGATATTTTAAGCTGTTTATATTCCTGATACGCCCGGTTGATCCCGTCCATTTTGATGACAAGGCTCTTGGGATTATAAAAATTTACAATAACGGCGCCGATTATTTCCTGCCTGCCGCCAGCAGTCCGCACCGGGACAACGCCCCGAACGATATCTCCGTCGTTAACCGGCTGAATGCGGGTAACCTCCTTGCCTTCAAGAGCCAGCTGCACAAGCGCCGCATCTGATCCTATAAAATCCTTTTCGGGCACATCGGCACGGGCAACCTTGACCAGCTGCGCTCCGCTGGCTGAAAATATCTCGACCACGCCAAGGTCGTACTCGGACTGTTTTTCAGCAACCAGAGTCCATAAGGGCTCCGAGGCGCGCTCGCCGAGCATTTTTTTTGCTGCGATGCTTCCTGCAATCTGGTGGGCGTAGTGAAGCGCTTTTGAGGACGAGTTCCGGTAATAGGCATCAACGACCGTGAGGGACTCTTCCAGAGAATTCTCAACTTTAAAGCTGAACCAGTTTTCAATCGTATTGGTTATGAAACTGATGGACACCCAGAAAAGAAGCATGGTCGGCACCAGTGACAGGCCCACAAAAGCTATGACCAGCTTTGTGCGCAGCTTCGACCCCAAAATGCCCCTTCTGCGCTCGAAAAAAAGTTTCACAACATTGCGCACGACAAGAAAAAGCAGCAGCAGCAGCAAAATAGCATTCAGATTGATGAGGCTGAATACAAGAATATTCTGCGGCAGAAGAGCCTCGCCGCTGCGACCGGTCACATACATCAACAGCGACGTAAGGGCAATGACAAGCGGTATGGCAATGAAAATAATACTCTGTTCCCGCTTGCGCCGCTTCTGCTCCTCACGCATCTGGCGCTGGAGCCTGTCATCTTCTCTAGCCATGGTAGCTCTATCCTTGAGAGTGCTGTATGTGTTTAAACATACCACATATTGGCTTTGAGTTGCATATCTTAAAATACAGGCATCCCGGCTGCGGCAAACAGCATTTAGGGGGGGCTGCCGGCAAAACAACATGTTCCATGAGAATTTTTAGCGCCTGCTGCAGTATAAAATGATATGAATAACCTTGACAATGCAGTTGAATTATGTTTTTTTATATACTTGAACTTCGAGGAAGTCCATACAGTTCAACCAGTAGCAGTACAAAACACATTAATCAAAAGCAGTAGCCATAAGCACACAGGGAGACTATCTTGAAACAGACATTCCAGCCAAGCATATTAAAACGCAAAAGAACTCATGGTTTTCTTGAGCGCATGAGCACAAAGTCCGGACAGAACGTCATCAAAAGAAGACGGCGAAAAGGCAGAAAAACACTGAGCGCTTAGCGCCAAAAGCATATGTCCAACTTCTCCTTAAAGCGTGCAGAAAGAATAAAAAAAAGCGCTGAATTCATAATTATATATCGAAAAGGAGCAAGGAAAGAGTCGCGGCACTTCAAGGTTGCAATTTTGGGAAACAACCTTTCATGGAGCCGTTTGGGGATAACCGTCGGCAAAAAGATCGGCAACTCGGTACAGCGCAATCATGTAAAGCGCCGTATACGGGAATATTTCAGGCTGCATAAAGCATTGCTTCCAGCTTCAAGCGATATTGTTTTCACTGCAAAAACAGGCGCAGACCGTCTGCTCTATGCGGGCATCGCCAGCGAAATCGACCGGTTATTTGATGCACATGCTCACGAACCCGAATCGCATTTGAATGAATAAACAATTACTTTGTTCTGTATCGGAGCCCGACAGCCGGATTAACAGGCTCTCCATATTTCTCATACGCTGTTATCAGGTGCTGGTATCCCCCGTTTTGGGTTCTCACTGCCGTTTTATCCCCACCTGCTCCAATTATGCCATAGAGGCCTTTGCAAAGTACCCTTTTTTTAAAGCATGCCGACTCACATGCTGCCGTCTGCTCAAATGCCATCCGCTTCATCCGGGTGGCTATGATCCGGTCTAAGCCTGTTACTGCTGCCACACGACACAACAAAAGCGACTCGGGATTCAGCATGTCTGCTGACTCCATGCAATAAATCCTTAAATAAGGAACCGTTCATGGATAATGAAAAAAGAATTCTTCTGGCTGTTGCGCTGTCCATTGCCGTACTTTTCAGCTATCAGTACCTGTTCACCCCTCCCCCCGCCAAAAAGGCCGACACTCCGGCTGTCGCGACAGCTGAAAAAGCGCAAATCCCCACGCCCTCCACAGCGGTAGTTGCTCAGCCTCAAACAATACATGATGCGCCAAAAATCGCTCTGCTTCCCCAGACGCCCATCATTGATGAAGGCCGGGACATTACTGTCGAAACAGGCCTTTTTACCGCACTTTTTGTGCGGGCAACCGGAGGGCCCGGCAGCTTCACGCTCCACAAGTACAAGGAAAGCCTCGCGCCGACGGCTGCGGAACGCCTGATGAAAAAACTTTTCAACATCGGGCCCGACTTTCCGGCAGATGCAGGCCAGCAGGACAAGCAACTTCTCCATGGGCGTTCCGCTCAGGAACTCCCCCTGCGCACGCTCTTTATCGATGCCGGCTCAACCGTTCTTGGCACTGCGCCGTGGCAGGCCGATAAAGAGAGCCTTCGACTGCGAAATTCCGGGCAACAGGGCGCCATAACGTTTTCGCAGGATGACCAGCAGGGGCTGAAACTCTCGAAGCAGTTCGCGTTCACTGACAGGGACTACAATTTCGGCCTCACCCTGACCCTGCGCAATGACGGCTCAACCGCCCGTATGGGCACGCCGGTCATTGAATGGAAGGCTCATGTTCCAGCCCAGCAGGCCGGCGGATTCTTCAGCGGCAATACGGCAGATGTGGCACAATTCACCTATTTTCTCAAAGACAAGGTCGTCAAGCAGGATATTGAAAAGGTAAAGGAAGAAACACCTATCGAGGGCGATATTCTCTGGACCGCCATCGAGGAAAAATATTTCATATCGGCCCTGCTCATGCAGGATCAGAAGCCCGCACAGGTGCGCATAAGCAAAACCGCCGATGGTGCAGTAACCTATCAGGTGTTCTTCCCGGCCATTACCATACAGCCCGGACAGGAAGCACAGTACCCGCTGCAGCTCTACATGGGGCCCAAAGACATGGACATACTGGCTCGGCAGGGAAGCCACCTTGAAAAGACCCTTGACTTCGGCTGGTTCGACATTATCGCAAAGCCGCTGCTCATGTGCGTCAAATTCTTCTATGGTTTTCTCGGCAATTACGGCCTTGCGATTATCCTGCTGACCATTATCATAAAAATTCTCTTCTGGCCCCTCACGCATAAAAGTTTTGAATCCATGAAGGGCATGCAGAAGATTCAGCCTGAGCTGACCGCTCTTAAGGAAAAATACAAAGACAACAAGGAGGAATTCGCCCGCCAGCAGCTTTCGCTCTACAAAAAATACAATGTAAACCCGCTGAGCGGCTGTCTGCCCATATTGATTCAAATACCTGTCTTCATTGCGCTTTACAATGCGCTGATGTACTCCATCGAGCTGCGGCATGCAAGCTTCGTTTCATTCTGGATCAACGACCTCTCGGCAAAGGATCCGACCTATATCGCACCGATTGTCATGGGCCTGTCGCAGTTTCTGCAGCAAAAAATGACGCCGTCGGCAAGCATGGATCCGATGCAGGCAAAAATGATGCTTTTCATGCCCCTGGTATTTACGTTCATGTTTCTCAGTTTTCCTTCGGGGCTTGTCATCTACTGGCTTGTCAATAATGTCATATCCATTGTTCAGCAATACTACATCAACAACAAAATCAGCTCCGCAGGAGGAAAAGAATGCAATCCATCGAAGTCGAAGCCAAAACAGTTGAAGAAGCAGTCGCGCTAGCCGGACAGCAGCTGCATACCACTGAAGACAATCTTGACATTGAGGTGCTTGAGCCGACCCCCGGCAGATTTCTTTCCATCTTCTCCTCGAGGAAGGCAAAAATTCGCGCGGCCCTGAAACAAGCACCGCTGCAGGCAGCCAGGTGCAGCACGGCACAGGAGGCTCTTGATACTTTAAAAACTCTCTTTGATCGTATCGTCCGGCGCATAGACCCGGCGGCGCGCATCGAAACAGCTTCCAGCCATGATGAAGTTGTGTTTAACATCATCGGTGACGGCAGCGGCATTTTTATCGGAAAAAAAGGGCAGACCCTTGAGGCTCTGCAGTACCTGCTCAATAAAATACGGGCCAGGCAGGCCGCAGACATGCCGCACATTCTCGTTGATTCCGAGGGATACCGCTCCCGCCATGTTGAAAACCTCGAGGGCCTGGCCATGCGCCTGAGTAAAAAAGCAAAAACAAAAGGGGGTACCGTCACCACGCCCCCGTTGAATGCTGCAGACCGCCGTATCATTCATATGACACTGAAACAGGATACGGAACTGACGACTTGGAGCAGGGGAGACGGCATCATGCGCAAGGTTATCATAGCTCCCCGGCAGTAAGCCTGATTCTGACAAAGACGGCACAAGGCCTGGATTACCCTTCCGTCTTTGTACATGCAGGCGCACCGTTTCCTATGACATTTCAGCAGTGCCCGGCACCGCTCCCCGGCACATCAAAGCAGAAAACCCCGTAGCACAGCAGTTTATGCAGAATTTGGCCGGATGACCGTGTGGCGCACGGGTCAAAGCATTGCCAGCGCGACTGCAAAAGAATTGATTGTAAAAATCATTTTTTTTTGATTAAATATAAATAAAAACTACTCGTATACCGCTATGGCACTTGAAGGCAATCTAGAAACCTTTTATCTCTCCAGTCTTTTCCAACTGCTGTCCAATGATAAAAAGACGGGGAAATTGCGCATTACTCATGACGACGATGTGGTCACCGTCCACTTCTGCGAGGGCACCATAGTTTCCGCCACCAGCACCGACAATGAAAAACACCTGGGATACCTGCTTCGAAGCGAAGGCGTCATCGGCTCCATTGAACTTGAAAAAACTCTTCAGATAGCCAAAAACCGCAAAGAGCGGCTCGGCAAAGTGCTGGTTGATGAATGCTTCATTTCAAAAGACGAGCTGGACAGATTCGTCCGCATGCAGGTAGAAAATATACTCTACACCCTTTTTCACTGGATACAGGGTAAATTCCGGTTTGAAGAATGCGCTGTTTCAGCAACGGACGAAGCAGACACGCAGTTTGAAACCATGGAATTAATTCTGGAGGCTTCCCGCAGGGTGGATGAGATGTCCGTGCTGGAAAAACAAATACCGGCAAGGAATCAGGTCCTGCGCTATACGGCCGATGCTGCTTCGGCAAACAGGCAAACAACGCTCAACCACCAGGAAAATGCCGTTCTGCGTTTGGTAAACGGCATAAACACTATAAAAGAAATCATATACCAGAGCGGCTACGATGAATTCACCGTCGTCAAGGCTCTGTACACCCTTTTGTCAGCGGGCATAATAGATGTTCAGGAAAAAATTGATCTGTCGCTTACTGCGGATCAGGCACAGTCGGCTGCGGCCGATCCTTCATTGAAAATTTCTCAGGGAAAAATTGTCCCTGATGTATCCGGCCAGCAGCAGAAAAAAAGGCCTCCTGTCAACGAAACTCTTGAAGTTGAGCTCGGAGAAGGGCCCCGGACAAGAACTCGTTTCTTCAGTATCGCCCTTGGTATCATAGTCCTGTGCTCCATCGCTGCCGGAGCTTTTTTCCTTTACAAAAAAGGATCCCTGCAGGACTTGATTCGCACAACCTTTACGCCTCCTGCAGTACCACAGCAGACGGCAGTTAAACCGGCGGAGGAAATAAAACAGCCTGAAAAAACCCTGCCTGAGGTACAGTCCCTGCAGGACAAAAATGCCTTCTTTTTTCTGAACCTGCCTGCGGGCTTTGCCCATCAGGAGACATCCGGCCCCCGAAAATCAAAAATCACAGCCTCATATAAGGCACGGGTTACCGTCTCAATCGAAGCTCAGCGCTGGTTCGGGCAGTGGAATGCCGAAGATGAAATGTATAAAAAAATCGGCGGATTTCAGGATGGGAAATCAGACAGGACCTGGGCATCAATCGAGTCCCATGGCCTTATAACCATGGGCGGGGGGCAGGGGTACAAAATAACAGCGGCGGAAACGATAAATGCATCCCTGTGCATGACACATTTCTATACGCTTGTCGGGCATCAAAAAATAATCTCAATCCAAATCACCTGCGAAAACTGCAGACAGGAGCCAACCGGCCCTTTGTTCAGCAAAATTGATGAAACAATTAAAAAATCTCTGCTGATATACCCATAAAACCTGCCGCAATCAATTTCTTCTTTGGTTGAACAATGCAGCACCACGACACAATTACAGCCATCGCAACACCAGTTGGCGCCGGCGGCATAGGCATCATTCGCCTGAGCGGCCCTGCAGCCTGCCGCATTGTCGCAAAATTTTTTAAATCAAAAAACTTCAATCCCGAAGCGCTCCGCTCGCACAGCCTGTACTTCGGCACCATCATCGACCCGCAGGACGGAAGCGATCTTGATGAAGCCCTTATCTCCTACATGCAGGCCCCGCGCTCCTATACCGGAGAGGATGTCGTTGAAATCAACTGCCACAGCGGCATCGTTCTGCTTGAAAAAATATTGCGCATGACGATAGACGCCGGAGCACGGCTCGCCGGGGCAGGTGAGTTCACCCGCCGCGGCTTTCTCAACGGGCGGATGGATCTTACACAGGCCGAGGCGGTCATTGATGTCATTGAGGCAAAGTCGGAGATCGGGCTCAAAATAGCCTCGCGCCAGCTGACAGGAAAGCTCGCGCAGCGGATAGATCATCTGTACGACAGTCTTCTGAGCATTACGGCCGAAGTTGAGGCAGCCATTGACTTCCCTGAAGATGATATTCTTGCTGCTGCGTCATCGACGCTGGCCGTACAGATACAAGCTGTCCGGGAAGCCGCAGGCAGGCTGATCGCGACATTCCACGACGGCTGTCTGTATGCAAGCGGCGTACAGGCGGTTATTACCGGAAAGCCAAATGTCGGCAAGTCCAGCATCCTGAATGCGCTGCTGGGTGATGAGCGTGCCATCGTGACCGCCATTCCCGGCACGACACGGGATATCATTCAGGAAACCATGACCATCGGCGGCATGCCGATACATCTTATCGATACAGCCGGCCTGGACAACAGCGATCAGGAAATTGAGGTTGCGGGCATGGAGCGGGCACGCGTAAAAATAGAGCATGCCGATATTGTCCTGCTGGTGCTTGATGCAAGCCTGCCCCTTGATCAAGCCGATCATGCGGTGGCGGGGCTTCTTGCACATAAAAATTTCATCGCCGTCATGAACAAAACAGATTTACCCTCTGCCTGGGGGCCGGAAAAGCTCGCCTCGCTGCTGCCTTCAGCCGGCACCGTCGCCGTTTCAGCCATGAACCATACCGGCATCGAGCAGCTCAAACAGGCCATTGCCCATATGGTCGGCGCCCATGGCGGCATTTCCCCTTCAGATATCCTCATCGCCAATGCGCGGCACCGCTCGGCCCTGGAAAAAACACGGGAGGCACTCGGACAGGCGGCCGCGGGTTTGCTGTGCGAACGGGCCCCTGAGCTCGTGTCCATAGATCTGCATGCCGCACTTGCTGCTCTCGGAGAGATTACCGGCAGGACCACTGCTGAGGATATTCTCGATGTCATTTTCAGCCGTTTCTGCATTGGAAAATGATGCGCCGGGCCTGCCCTGTGCCGCCTGCTGCACAACAATCATATCTGCCTCGCACTATCCTGTCGCAGCCTTACATTCTCCCGGCACCTCCTTCGTAAAAGGCTGCATGCATTGCCCAATTCACACCACAGCACCCGCTGCAATGCTCCTGAAAAATTCCCGATTGCATCTGCTATGGGGCAGGCACATACCACCGAAAAAAAGTTGCGGGTATCTGCAAATTCAGCTTACAGAAGGGCATTCAAGAGCGTGCACCATGCGGGTCAGCATGCAGTTGACCGGCACTGGAAGGCCAAGACGATTGGCGTATTCCACAATAACGCCGTTGATGCTATCGATTTCAGTACGCCGGCCCAAGCTGATATCCTGATACATGGAAGAAAAATTTTCAGCCGTGGCGCAACAGATTTCCGTCGTTCGAACGACCGGATCGGGATAGGGCAAAGATATTCCCAGCCGTTGCGCCACAGCAGCCCCCTCGGCAACAGCCCGCCGCATAACAGCCTGCAGAGGCTCCATATCCCCTACCCTGCCGTTTTTTACCCGCATGATTGCAGTCAGCGCGTTGATGCCGGCATTTACCAGCAGTTTCCCCCAAAGAACCGGCTGAATATCTTCAGCCACTGTTGCGGGAATGCCTGCGCTCTGAAAAATCTCCTGCACGGCATGGGCCCTCACGGCCCCTTCCGGCACAAGGGGCCCGATAACCGTTTCGCCCCTGCCTGCATGCCGCACCCTGCCATTGCCAAGAAGTGTTGCCCCCTGTGCCGTGGTTCCTGCAAGCAGCAAAGTCTGCGGCACAGCGCGCGTGATTGCCTCGATATTGCCCAGGCCGTTCTGCAGCGTCAGTACCGTTGTCTGTGGGCCGATTACCGGCAGGGCTGCCTGTACTGCAGCTGCGGTATCATATGCTTTCACGAGCAGCACGAGCACATCAGCAATGCCTGCATCACCCGCATATGCCGTTATAGAGGGCATTGAGACTGCCGGCTCAGCGCCGCTGATTTCTATGCTGAGCCCTGCAGAGCGTATCGCATCCACCTTCCCGGCATCCTTTTCAAGCAGCCACAGCTCATGCCTGGATCCCGCAAGCAAGCCTGCGAACAAACACCCCATGGCTCCGGCGCCTGCAATGACTATTTTCATATACCTCCCAGGCAGAAAAATGTTTCTTTATTCAAGGCCATCACACCCGTCACAGGAGATTGTATCGCAGGTATATAATCTTTGCCCATGCTGAATGAGCCCAGGCAGTTCTGATACAGCGCAGGGGCAAATGACCATTCGCTTCTGCGCTGTTTAAAAAAACAAGCAACCTTCTTTCAGCCGTGGCGGAGCGCGGGCGACGCACCAGAATCAACGTTCATTTTAATTACGGCACAGTCTCCTGCACCGGATAAAACAACCCAAAAATGGCTTGACAATTAAAGGGGTAAAATATAAGCTTACAATCTAATTTTATACTTTGCCATAGCACATTCATTAACTATAATTTTGCATAATTACAATCAAAATCGCAAAGGAGACCCAACTTTGATCAGCAAAACATTCAAGCAGGAAAAAGTGGGCTGTCAATTGCTGGAAGCAGGGCAAGCGCAGCCTTATACGCCGGGAACCAAACCGCAATTTGGCCCTGTATGGGACAAGACATTGTGCGTGCGTTGCGCACTCTGCTATATTTACTGCCCGGACGCAGCCATCAGTCGGCAGGAAGACGGGTTTTATGATGTTGATATCAAATTGTGCAAAGGATGCGGCATCTGTCATCGCGAGTGCTGGTTCGGCGCCGTCAGCATGCAGGAGGTTGAATAATGGATACATACACGCTTTATGCAGCACAGTTTCTGCCTTTCAAGGAGCATTTCGGGCCCAAAGGTCACAATGCCTGCAAAGGCTGCGGCGTAGCACTTGCCGTACGTCAGGTCTACAAAGCGCTGGAAGGCAGCGGCGCGAATATAGAGCAGGCCAAATGGCAGATACCGTGGGAGGAAAGCATCATTGTTAACTCCGGCGCCATTGCGGCAGGCTCACAGCCTGCGCTGCTGAGCATTGCTAAAAAAGAGGGCGCTCTTCATATCTGTTTCGACAATGAATGCACAGGCGGCAGGGTTGACACGGCCGTTATGCTGAAAAAACTTCCGGCAGTGGCAAGCGCAAGCGGTTGCGACTATAGCGCTACAGCATGCCCGAGCCATCCCTTTGACCTTGTGGATAAAATTCGCAAAGCCTGGGACTGCGCCGGATCAGCCTTTGTGCATATCCTCTGCCCCTGCCCGGTAGGATGGGGATTCGAGGCTGAAAACACGGTGAAGGTCGGGAGAAAAGCTGTTGAAAGCCGTGTTTTCCCGCTCTATGAAATAGCCCAGGGATACTATAAAATCACCTGTGAAGACCCGAACCCGCAGCCGGTTGAGGGCTATGTGAAGGCGCAGACCCGCTTTGCCGGCTGGAGCGCAAAAAAAATCATTGCCTTGAAGGAAGAAGTCAACGCAAACCTTGAACTTCTGAAAAGCAAAACTCAAAAAACGCTCTGAGCAAAAGGCGCGGAAACAAAATAATTCACTACTAGGGAGTTTCATATGTCAGAGGCAACAGCTATAACCTGGTCAGGCAAAAGCGAAGCCATGTTTGAAATCATGCTCGGCGAAGTCCCTGAAGCGATGAGGGGAGTATTCCGCGGAAAACTGTCTGCCGTGATCGCACAGAAAGCCCAGGGCGGCCCTGCTCTTGAGGAACATGTTAAAGCCGTGGTCGCGGAGATAGTACCTGATCCGTTCAAAACCGCCATTCTCAAAAAATTCAAGGAACTGGGCGATTTTGACATAAAAGTCATCGATGAGATCATCAAAAAGCACGGCACGTCGCAGGATAAGCTCATGTATATTCTGCACGATATACAGGATGAAGTGGGCTATGTGCCTGTTGAAGCACTGCGCGCCGTAAGCAACAAAACAGGGATCAGTTTGAGCACCATCTACAATGTTGCGACATTCTATAAAACCTTCAGACTCACCCGCCCGGGAAGCCATCATGTAAAAGTCTGCTGCGGCACGGCCTGCCACCTCAATGACAAAAACGGCATTGCGCGGCAGATCGAAGAAAAAGTGACTGCTTCGCCGGCCGTCAGCATGGAAAAAACCCTGTGCATGGGCTGCTGCGACTGCTCCCCCGCCGTTGAAATCGACGGAAGAATCTACACGGGCGACGAGGCAAAAGCCAAAATTGAGGCACTTGCATAAGAGCATTAACCGCGTTACTGACGAGGAATACAATGAAAATACAGACGGCAGAAGATTTGGTAAAGGCAAAGGAACAGGGTAATAAAACGCTCTTCCCCGGCACAGTGCGCATTAATGTCGGCATGTCAACCTGCTGCATTGCAAAAGGCGCAGACGTGGTGCTCAGCGCGCTTGAGTACGGACTGAAATCACGGAACATGAATGCCGAGCTAGCAAAAGTCGGCTGCACCGGCCTGTGCCATATGGAGCCGACCGTTGAAATTCAGCAGCCTGGCAAATCCAAAATCATTTATGGCAATGTCAAAGAACAGGATATACACCGGCTGCTTGATGCTGTCGCAGCAGGCAGCGTGGTTGAGGATATGGCTTTCGCGCGCGTCGACAGTGAAGACCATGCGCTTGTGGGTGAAATAAAGTATCAGTACAGCGCTGACGAAGGCGGCTGCGCTTCAGTCAGGTCAGTCAATGATATCGAATTCCTGAAGGCGCAGCGCAAAGTTATCCTGCGCAATGCCGGCAGCATCAATCCTGAAAACATTTATGAATATATAGCTCGCGATGGCTATGCAGCTCTTGCCAGGGCCCTTGCCATGAAGCCGGAAGCAATCATCAAGGATATTATTGATGCGGGGCTGCGCGGCCGCGGCGGCGGCGGCTTCCCTGCAGGCCTCAAGTGGAAAGCCTGCCGCGAGTCTGCCGGCCCGGAAAAATACCTCATCTGCAATGTCAGTGAAGGAGAACCCGGCATCGGCATGCATCGCAGCTACCTTGAATCAGATCCGCACTCTGTGCTTGAAGGGCTCATTATCGGCGGCTTTGCCATCGGCGCCAGTACCGCCTATGTGTACATCCGCGATAATTACCGCATAGCCCTGAAGCGCTTCCAAAAGGCCATAGCTGATGCCACTGAACTGGGACTGCTCGGCGACAATATTCTTGGAACATCCTTCAGCATGGCGGTTAAAGTTAAAGAAGGCGGCGGGCGTTTTGTCTGCGGAGAAGAAACCGCGCTCATCGCCTGCATCGAGGGCCGTATTGGCGAGCCCTGCCAGAGGCCTCCTTTCCCCGTTGAAAAGGGCCTTTTTTCCAGGCCGACCTGCATCAACAATGTTGAAACCTGGGCCAATGTGCCGGTAATTATTGCCAAGGGCAGCGCATGGTACAAAAAAATCGGAAGCGATAAAAGCAAAGGAACCAAAGTACTGTCCCTTTCGGGCAATATAACCCGGGCAGGCATGATTGAAGTGGCCATGGGCACCTCGCTCAAAGATGTTGTACACACAATCGGCGGCGGTATCGACGGCGGCAAAAAGCTCAAAAGCATACAAACCGGCGGCCCGTCAGGAGGCGTCATTCCAGCAAGCCTGGAAACTCTCACCGTTGACTATGATTCGCTCAAAAGCGCGGGAACGATGCTTGGTTCAGGCGGCATGGTTATTATGGATGAAACAACGGATATGGTGAAAATAGCGCGCTACCTGACCGACTTTTTCGTTCAGGAATCATGCGGAAAATGCGTCCCCTGCCGGGAAGGTGTATGTAGAATGTGCGCCATGCTCGACGAAATTATTGCAGGCCGCGGAACGGCTCACGACCTGTCCCTGCTGCAGGACATGTCTGAAACCATAATTAGCGCCTCAGCATGCGCACTGGGAAAAACAGCTCCCATACCTGTTCTCTCATCGCTGAAACATTTCCGCGATGACTACGTCGCATATATAAAATAACCTACCGCTCGCAATTGAAAAAGCCCATCCAGATAAGGATGGGTTTTTTTTGTGCCCCACCGCAAACAAAATCAAAAAAAACGCAGTATTTGAACTGCCGGCTTCAGCACCCATCGCCACAGGCAATCGTTTTCTTGAGACAATAAACACCTGTTTTTATGCTTTAACGTTGCTGACTTTCTGCTAGCAGGTTGTTGAAAAAGTCAGTTAAGGCATACTGTTCAAAAATGCTCAGATGCAAGGCGCGCGAAATCATGAGAAATGAGGCGTACTTTTCGTAGGCCGCAGTGAAGCATGATGAGTGCAACGCAGCAGATGGGCGTTTTTCAACAGCCTGCTGGGCATTTAACAAAATATTGTAACCATGCGGAGACCTGAAAGCTTTTGGTGAGGCAACCAGTGCGGTTCGAGCCTTTGGTGGACCACCAGTACCGGCGTAGCCTGCAAAAATATAGCACGGGCTAACGAACCAAAAGCTTCACGACGCATACGGCTGGGGAAAAAAGTTAAATGCTCGAAAAAAAAGATCCTAGTATTCCAATACAGCCACACTTATTCCATTTTGGAACAACAGTGCCTGCCAAACCCCACATTAAATTAAAAAAAACACTGCAATTACGAATAGTTAAAATTTTTTATAAAAAAAATACAGCGGCACGCTATTTGCTTCATTTATAGACCGAACAGTAAAGGAAAGGTGTATGTTATGAATACAAAACAGATTGCTATACACGGCGAAGATTTTGAAGATATGCTGCTGGATGCAACTGAATGTGTGGAGAATGAGGAGTGCAGTGCAACCGAGAAAGAGGCGCCGGAAGAATCCGTGGGTTCGGATTTGCACGATAAAAGCTCACATGGAAATGTTATAACTGCCTACCTCAATGAGATTAAAACATGGCCTGTCGTGTCGCGCGATAAGGAGATGGATCTGGCTATTGCTTATGCTGAAGCAGACAAAAAAAAACGCTCTCTCATCAGGCAGTGGGCTGTAAATTTTTCTACGATTATAGACTGGAAAAAAACGCCCGCTTCAGCAAAACAGGGGCCGCATGACAAAAACACCACGAAATTCCTTGATCTGCTGCAAAAAATACAAAGGGCTCACCGCACCGTCATGGCGGTAGAGGCTACCCTTGAAAATGAAAAACACACCTACTACAAAAGCAAAAAGCTCTGCAGGGAAAAAGCGGTAGCGGTACTTGAGACGGATGATATGTGCATGCATTTTGATTTACTGCGCACGTACAAATCCGGAGCTGTTAAAAAGCTCTACCCCTTTATAAATCCCGCCAAGATAAACAAAGCTAGAAAAAATATTCTGTCGCTTCTGCGCCAGTATCTGAAGGCCGACCGAGCTGCAAAAAAAGCGAAAAATGAACTGGTAGGGGCAAATCTTCGCCTTGTGGTTGGTATAGCAAAAAAATATGCAGCCCGAGGGCTTCCCCTTTCGGATTTGATTCAGGAAGGCAATATAGGGCTTATGAGGGCCGTGGAGAAATTTGATTACCGGCTGGGCAACCGCCTGAGCACCTATGCAAGCTGGTGGATACGCCAGACCATAATCAGGGCAATAGAAGACAAGTCGTCAACGATCCGAATTCCCGTGTATATAAACGATAAAATCAAAAAGCTGCTGCATGAAACAAAAAACGATGAGCAGCGCGTGCCCGCAGAAAGCGCTGTGGTGGGTCCCGATAATGAAACGGTCAATGTTCATTTTGCTCTTCAGATTACACGTGATCCTCTCTCCCTGGAAACACCCTTTGGAGAAGATGGCAGCAACCTGCATGAATGCATAGCGGCAACCATGCCGCAGTCGCCGATTGAGCATGTACTCAAGTATCAGCTGGAGCATGAAACCGAAGAAATGCTCAAATGTCTGTCCCCCCGGGACGAAAGAATTCTTCGCATGCGGTTTGGGCTTGGCGTCGACGGAGAGCATACACTGGAAGAAATTGGTGAAAAATTCGGTATTTCACGCGAGCGCGTTCGTCAGATTGAAACAACGGCTCTGCAGAGAATAAAAGCGTCGTCCTGCTCGGAAGTTTTAAGGCCTTTTCTGGTCAATTGAATGCAGGAGTGACAGGCATCTCAAAAAACCGGGACCGATCAGATGAAGCTGCCCCCCGCGTGACGCTTCAACCAAGCGCCTTATGCGCGTTCAAGGCCATACTCTTTAATTTTACGCCAGAGCGTATTATAGCCGATGCTGAGCCTTTTGGCAGCCTCGCGCTGATTCCATCCGCAGTGAATAAGCATTTCCTCTATATGGCGGCGCTCAAGGTCACGCAGAGTCATGTGCGAGAAATTATACGACTGCGCTTTTTTGCCATTATAGTTTTCAAGCAATATATCATCGGCTGTGACCTCATCCGTCTCCGCAAGAATCATGGCCCGCTCGATAGTATTTTCAAGCTCCCGCACATTGCCGGGCCAGTCGTACAACTCAAGCTTGTGCATCGCGTCTCTGGACAGCCCGATTAAGCTCCTGTTTGTCCGCTTGCAGTATCGCTCTACAAAAAAAAGGGCAAGCGGCAGAATATCCTCACGGCGCTCCGCGATAGGCGGAATATACAGAGGAATCACATTGAGCCTGAAATACAGGTCCTGACGGAAGCGCCCCTCGTCCACCAGCTGCTTGATCGGCACATTGCTTGAAGCAAGCACGCGGACGTCGATGACGATATCCTTGGTATCCCCGACGCGCCGAATTTCATTTTCCTGAAGAACACGCAGCAGCTTCACCTGAAAAGCCGGGCTGGTTTCCCCGATTTCATCTAGAAATATGGTGCCTCCATGGGCCTCTTCGAAAAGACCTTTTTTCGTGAGATTGGCGCCGGTGAATGCTCCCTTGACATAGCCGAAAAGCTCGCTTTCAAGCAGGGTTTCAGGCAGTGCCCCGCAATTGATTGCCACAAACGGGCCGTCGCTTCGAAGGCTGTAATTGTAAATGGCATGTGCGATAACCTCTTTGCCGGTGCCGCTTTCGCCCTCAATGAGCACCGTTGAGGTGGACCTGGCCACGCGCCTTACCATAGCGAGAAGTTTCTGCATTGCCGGACTTGTTGCAACAATATTGTCGAATTTGAACAGGTCATTAACCTGGCTTCTCAAATTCTTGACTTCGGCGACAAGGCGCTGCCGCTCATAGGCCTTCTGCACCACAAGATTGAGCTCAGTCAGGTCTATAGGCTTCGTGATATAATCAAAGGCCCCCTGCTTCATTGCCTGCACCGCAGAGTCAACCGAACTGTTGCCGGTTATTATAATCACCTCGGTATGAGGAGCCACTTCTTTGACTTTTTTCAGTATATCGATGCCGGTTACAGAACCAAGCATAAGGTCGGTTATCACAACATCGAAAACATCCTCCTGCAATATCTGCAGCGCGTGCGTGCCATCGCTTTCTTCCAGGACAAACGCACTCTGCCTGAGAAAAAATTTCGACAGCATGCTGAGCGTCGACTCATCATCATCAATCAATAAAATATGCTGCTTTTTCATAATCTTAGGCGAGCGGCACTGAGTTGCCCCCTGCAGCCTGCAGGGGGTATCAATCATGATCAGACATACTACTAGCACAACCGCTGTGCGCCGTGCAAGATTGAATTAAAAAAAGAAGGCCTTGTAAAGGTTTGAGCTAAAAGCGTAAAATTAATTGCTTGACAAAAAGAAAAAAATGAACTAATTATCACTTCTTTAATTATCAAAGATAACATCATCCCCAAAAACTCTACGGCTCGGGGAGAAATTATCAAAGCGACAGATGCGCTAACGCGCAGTAGCTTAACCGGCTCAACACGTAACCTGCAAGGAGTGTATTTATGTACGCCATCGTGAAAACGGGTGGTAAGCAGTATCGGGTCGCCCCTGGCGACAGCCTATTGATTGAAAAGCTTGAAGGTGAACCGGGCTCCTCTATCGAGTTCACTGACGTGCTCATGGTTGCTCCGGAAAACGGAAAAGACATTCACATTGGCACACCGATTGTTGCAAACGCCAAAGTATCAGCAGAAATCAAACGTCAGACAAAAGGCAGGAAGGTCATTATCTTCAAGTCAAAACGGCGAAAAGGCTATCGCAAAAAAACCGGCCACCGTCAGCTGCTTACCGAAGTAACCATAAAGGATATTAGCTTATAATATCCAAACCATTCTTATCAGGAGGATGTATTTTGAAAGGATACGAACTCTGCATAATCTTCCAGCCGGAGTCAAGCGATTCCGTCATGGATGAATTGTTCAGCGCCCTTGGAGCAGTCGTTGCTAAACATAACGGCTCTATGCTTAAAACCGAAAAATGGGGCAAGCGCAATTTGAAATATGCCATCAAAAAGCATACAAAAGGCAATTTCTGCTTCCTTTTCTTTACCGGTACGGCTGAAACGCTCAAAGACATTGACCGCACGGTGCGCTACAATGAACAGGTTATTCGCTATACCGTGCTTAAGCTCGAAAAAAACTTCAGCCATGCCGGCAGTGAAGGCGAACTGGCTGCTGCTGAGGCCTCAATACCTGCTGAAGCTCTTGTAGAGGCAGCCGAACCCGCTGCAACAACAGCAGAAGCGTAAAAGCGCCGTAACCATACAACCAAACAGCTCACAGCCTTTTGAACATACAGTCACCGGTAGGAGGTCAAGTTGATTAAACGGAGAACACAAAAAAGAAAACCATTTTATACCAAGCGCAAAATCTGCCGATTCTGCTCGGACAGCAACCTTGATATAGCCTATAAAGACTACAACACATTGCGGCACTTCATCACCGAACGCGGAAAAATAATTCCCCGCAGAATTTCCGGAAACTGTGCCAAGCATCAGCGGGAACTGGCAAGGGCAATAAAGCGCGCCCGCGTGCTTTCGATCATGCCTTTTTCCGTAACATCCTTTTAATTTTAACCCACGTATCAGGTAAGGGGCCTCAACAATGAAGGTTATTTTGACTGAAGATGTAGCGCATCGCGGTTCCGCAGGCGACATGCTGAAAGTTAAGGACGGCTATGCCAGAAATTTCTTGATACCAAACGGCATGGCAATAATTGCAACAACTGAAAATGTCAAGCAGCTTGAGCACCAGAAGCGCCAGATCCAGGCAAAGCTGAACAAACTGAAAAAAGAATCCGAAGGCGTTGCAAAAAAAATCGAGGGCATCTCCTGTACGATAATTCGCGCTGCCGGCGAAGAGGATAAGCTCTTCGGTTCCGTCACCTCAGCCGACATTTACGCCAGCCTCAAAAATGAAGGCATTGAAGTCGACAAAAAGAAAATACTGCTTGATGAGCCGATCAAAAGCCTTGGCATTTTCACCGTGCCGATTAAAGTACATTCTGATATAACAGCCAATCTGAAAGTATGGGTTGTCAAAGAATAAGGAGCATCGGGGAAGCTTCATGGGCAGCAGCTCTCTCCAGAACGTACCCCCGCAGAACCTGGAAGCAGAGCAATCGCTTCTAGGCTCAGTCCTGCTGGAAAATGAAGCGCTGTTCAAGGCTCTTGAAATAATCAAAACCGATGATTTCTACCGCGAGTCGCATCGCCAGATTTATCAGGCGATGCTTGATCTGTATGAAAAAAACGAGCCCGCCGATCTTATCACCGTCACCGAAGTACTGAAAAGAAAAAATAAGCTCGATGAAGTCGGAGGGGCTTCCTATCTCGCCGACCTGCTTGAAAAAATCCCGACCGCCGCCAATATTGAGTACTATGCCAAAATTATCCGGCAAAAGTCAATACTGCGCAGTCTTATCTACTCTGCGACCGAAATCGTCTCAAAGGCAACAACGGCCGAAGAAAATGTCGAGGATATTCTCGATTTTTCAGAAAAAACCATCTTCCAGATTTCAGAATACCAGATAAAACCTTCTTTTTATCCCCTTAAAACGATACTCAAGTCAACATTCAAGGATATTGAGCGGCTGTATGAAAAAAAACAGCTTATCACCGGCGTGCCATCGGGGTTTGCAGATCTCGATGCAAAAACATCAGGTTTCCAGCCCTCCGACCTCATTATCATTGCAGGACGTCCCAGCATGGGCAAAACAGCATTCTGCCTCAATGTCGCTCAGTTTGCATCGCTGGAAACCAATATTCCCATAGCACTCTTTTCCCTGGAAATGTCAAAAGAACAGCTTGCGCTGCGCATGCTGTGCAGTGAAGCCCGCGTCGACAACCATAAACTGCGCACCGGCAACATCGCAGAAACAGACTGGGGCAAGCTATCCATGGCAGCAGGCAGACTTGCCGATTCAAAAATGTATATCGATGATACACCAGGGATAAATGTCTTTGAAATGCGCACCAAAGCCCGCAAACTCAAAGCCGAACAGGGTGCTCTGGGCATGATCATTGTTGATTATCTTCAGCTCATGGCCGGATCAAAAAACCGCTCAGACAGCCGCGAGCAGGAAATATCCGAAATTTCCCGATCACTTAAGGGGCTTGCAAAGGAACTCCATGTGCCGGTCATCGCACTCTCCCAGCTCAATCGCAAAGTAGAGGACCGCGTTGATAAACGCCCCCATATGGCCGATTTGCGCGAATCGGGGGCCATTGAACAGGATGCTGACGTTATCCTGTTCATATACCGCGATGAAGTCTACCATCCCGATTCCGAGGAATCAAAGGGCAAAGCCGAGGTGATTATCGGCAAGCAGCGCAATGGTCCAACCGGCGAAGTACAACTTGCTTTCATCAATGAATATACCCGTTTTGAGAATTATTCCTACAGAGACATAATGCCCATCTAGCTCTATCCGCCTTTGCTTATATTCTCAAAGCCACACAAGCGTCACCCCGCGAACACCTATCCTGGAATCACGGAACAGCACTGCTGTTGTACTGTAAAAAAGCGCTACAGAATTCATAACCCTTTGAAATAAATTGTATATTTTTTCAGTCCTGCCATTGACTCGCCCTCAGTTCGTGGTTATCTTTCACAAGAAGAAAAAAGCTATATTAGTTTATAGATTATATTAATATTTAAAATAAAAATCAGCTATTCTGAAAAAATTTAAGGAGGCAAGTATGGCAAAAGCAATAGGTATAGATTTAGGAACCACCAACTCTGTTGTTGCAGTCATGGAGGGTGGGGAGCCAACGGTTATCATTAACGAGGAAGGCAGCAGGCTAACCCCTTCTGTTGTTGCATTTACCAAAGACGGGGAAATTCTGGTTGGTCAGGTTGCAAAGCGGCAGGCAATCACCAATCCTGAAAACACAATTTATTCAATCAAGCGCTTCATGGGACGCAAGTACAATGAAGTAAGTGAAGAAATGAAAATGGTGCCCTACAAAGTACTCGAGGGTGCCAATGGTGATGTGCGGATCGAAGTGCGCGGCAAGCAATATTCACCGCAGGAGATTTCAGCCAAAACGCTGCAGAAGCTTAAAAAATCGGCTGAAGCATATCTCGGCACCGAAATAAAAGATGCGGTGATCACCGTGCCGGCCTACTTTAATGACAGCCAGCGTCAGGCAACCAAAGACGCAGGCACGATAGCCGGCCTGAATGTACTGCGAATAATCAACGAGCCGACAGCCTCTGCCCTTGCCTATGGCCTGGATAAGCAAAAGGAGGAAACAGTTGCAGTCTATGACTTCGGCGGCGGAACTTTTGATATTTCCATACTCGAAGTCGGCGACAATGTCATTGAGGTCAAATCAACAAACGGCGACACGCATCTTGGCGGCGACAACCTGGATCAGCGCATTATCGACTGGCTTGTTGCAGAATTCAGAAAAGATCAGGGCATAGACCTCAGTCAGGACAAAATGGGCCTGCAGCGCCTCAAAGAGGCTGCGGAGAAGGCAAAAATCGAGCTGTCTTCAACGGTTGAAACAGAAATAAACCTGCCGTTTATTACGGCTGACGCATCGGGGCCAAAGCATCTCAACTGCCGCCTGAGCCGGGCAAAATTCGAGCAGATGATCGACGATCTCATAGAGCGCTCCCACATTCCCTGCGAAAAGGCCCTCCAGGATGCCGGATTGCAGCCCAGCCAGATAAACGAGGCCATACTTGTCGGCGGCTCGACACGCATACCCAAAGTGCAGGAAATGGTGCGCAAAATTTTTGGCAAAGAGCCGCATAAGGGCGTAAATCCTGATGAGGTTGTCGCGCTGGGAGCATCCGTACAGGCGGGCGTTCTTGCAGGCGAGGTCAAAGATGTGCTTCTGCTTGACGTTACGCCCCTGTCCCTCGGCATAGAAACCCTGGGCGGCGTCACGACCAAGCTCATCGAGCGCAATACGACAATACCGACACGCAAGAGTGAAATATTCACAACGGCTGCCGACAACCAGACAAGCGTTGAAATCCACGTGCTGCAGGGTGAGCGCGATATGGCGCGCGATAACCGCACCCTTGGCCGGTTTCAGCTTGTAGGCCTTCCGCCGGCGCCGCGCGGCGTTCCCCAGGTTGAAGTAACCTTCGACATTGATGCCAACGGCATCGTGAACGTATCGGCAAAAGATCTCGGAACCGGGAAGGAACAGAAAATAACCATAACGGCATCCAGCGGTCTCAATAAAGACGATATTGATAAAATGGTCAAGGATGCCCAGTCGCATGCAGACGAAGACAAAAAGCGTCGAGAAGAAATTGAAGTGCGCAATCAGGCAGACAGCCTTGTCTACGCAACAGAAAAAGTCCTGAAGGATAACCGTGATAAAGTCTCAGAGGCAGACGCTAAAGCAGTTGAAGACGCGCTCAAGGCAACGCGTGAGGCCATAGAAAAGGGAAATACGGAAGAAATCAAGGCACGCATGGAGGCACTGAACACTGCCTCTCACCGCTTGGCCGAAGCCATGTACAAGAAGGCATCAGCGGCCGATGCGCAGCCTGGAGCAGACAGCCCTGGCGCCCAGAGCACGGGCCCGTCAGGGCAGAGCGATGTTGTTGATGCGGAATTCGAAGAAACAGATAAATAAACAGGTTTTTTCTTGACAAAAGACTCTCTAAATCAAATAAAGAGGATGAAGCATACAGTTTCATCCTCTTTTTTTGAGTACCGCCCACAAAAACTCTAAGGGATTTAAAATTTTCATGCTCAGTGAAAAGCTTGGACACAGACTGGACAGCCCGCTTTCCCGACTCATCAAAAGGGGGCCTCTGGCAAAAATCAGCCCGACGGCCCTCACTCTTACCGGGCTCCTGGTCAACTTGATAGCAACAGGTTTCATTATCCCCGGATGGTGGAAAACAGCCGCCATTCTCATTCTTGTTGCCGGTCTGTTCGACATGCTTGACGGCGCAAGCGCTAGAACCATGAATAAAACGTCCCTCTTTGGGGGATTCATTGATTCCGTTGTTGACCGGTACTCTGACATGGCTATACTTCTTGCCTTTATCATTTACTATTCAATGCATACCGACATCTTCATGGTGAGTCTCTGCGCAGTCACCTGCGTGGGGTGCGTGCTGATCCCCTATACGCGTGCGCGTGCTGAAACAATCATCCCCATATGCAATATAGGCATCATGGAACGCGCCGAAAGAATTCTTCTTATCGTTGCCGGCTGCTACTTCGATCTTATGAAGCCCGTTTTTCTGGCCCTTGCGATATTGACGCATGTAACCGTACTGCAACGGATCTATTACACATGGAAACAAACACAGAAATAATAAAAACTCATGTATGCATGAAATGACGAGGGAGGCCTGTATGGAAGAAAAACAGGGAAATGGCTTTACTTTTAAAGACAAAGAGGTTTGCGCGCAGGACGAAACAATGAAAAAAGCAGGGCAGGAGGAAACAGCAGGCGAAAGTAAAAAAAACGCCTCTCATGATCGCATGAGCGCAAAAGACCTGCCTGAAATTAATTTCTCCTCTTTTATCATATCCCTTAGTTCATCCGCACTTTTCCATCTGGGAGATATTCCTGATCCGGCAACAAACCAGACGCAGCGCAACCTGCCCCTTGCCAAGCAGACGATAGATATACTTGGACTTTTAAAGGAAAAAACCGTCGGAAACCTTGCACGGGATGAGAGCCAACTGCTGGAAACCCTGCTGTATGACCTGCGCATGCGGTACGTGGCAGAACTGAAAAAAGACGCCCAGTAAATTCAGCCATGGAATCACTTGTCATCAAAGCCCCTGCAAAGGTCAATCTGTGCCTGAAAATCATCAAAAAACGGCCGGATGGCTATCATGAAATAAGCACCATATTCCAAAAAATAGGCCTTTTCGATGAACTGACACTGGAAAAATCAGCTGTTCCCGGTATATGTCTTACTGTTAACAACCCGGCCGTTCCATCAGATTGTACAAATCTCGTGTACCGGGCAGCAGAGCTCCTGATGAGACGCCGCGAAGGAGTTTGGGGCATAAACATCAAGCTGCACAAACGGATACCTGCCGGGGCAGGTCTTGGCGGCGGCAGCAGCGATGCGGCGGCTGCGCTTCAAGGCCTTAACAGGCTGTTTGACCTGGGTCTTTCACTGCACGATCTCCAGCAGCATGCCATCAGTCTTGGAGCTGACGTGCCTTTTTTTCTTTCACCCTGGCCAACAGCCAGCGCCGACGGTATCGGTGAAATCCTGCAGCAGGTCAACCTGCGCACTGAGCTCTGGTTTATCATTGTTTTCCCCCGTTTCAGCATATCAACGGCATGGGCGTACGCAACCTACAGCAAAGATATCATATTGACAAATCAACAAAAAAATAGTATTTTACCGAATTCTATTGATGACCTTGCACAGGTGCTTACGCTTCTGCATAATGACTTTGAGCAGGTGGTTATACCCAGGCATCCCGAAATTGCCGCTATACAAAAAAGTCTTATACAGGCGGGTGCCGAAGGCGCACTGCTGAGCGGCAGCGGCTCATCGGTTTTTGGCGTTTTTAAAAACCGCGAGGTCTGCGACAAAGCTGTTGTGCAGCTCGCGAAAAGCCTGAGCGGCGACATTTTCATGGCCCCGGGTCTTTGCCAGGAATAAGATCGAGCTTCAAGCGCATACAGAGACAACGCAGGAACCCATTGCTCAGCAATGTCCTATAATACTTTGTCCTGCGCTTCTGTGTCAGGAGCATACAAAAGGAGTCTCTCGTGAATAATCTTAAAATCTTTTCAGGCAATGCAAACCCGGCCCTGGCCAATGAAATCTGCAAATATTTCAATCAGCCTCTGGGGGCAGCCAAAGTAGGCGCCTTCAGCGACGGCGAGACCATGGTCGAAGTGCAGGAAAACGTGCGCGGCATGGATGTTTTTGTTGTGCAGTCAACCTGCAATCCCGTCAACACCCACCTGATGGAACTCCTGATTATGATGGATGCTTTGAAACGGGCATCGGCTGAAAGAATTACCGCAGTTATCCCCTACTACGGATATGCCCGCCAGGATCGCAAGGTCGCACCCCGGGTGCCGATAACGGCAAAACTGATTGCCGATCTGCTGACCACGGCAGGTGCCGACCGCGTACTGACTATCGACCTGCATGCCGGCCAGATACAGGGCTTTTTCAGCATCCCTGTTGACAATCTTTTCGCTTCGCCGATTATCTACCAGTACCTGAAGGAAAAATACGCCGGCAAGGAAGTTGTCATTGTTTCACCCGATGCCGGTGGGGTCGAGCGGGCCCGCAGCATGGCAAAACGCATTGGCGCAACAATTGCCATTATCGATAAAAGGCGCCTGCGGGCAAATGAAGCCGAGGTCATGAATATCATCGGCGATATAGACGGCAAGCATGCTCTGGTGCTTGACGATATGGTTGACACTGCAGGAACGCTTACTAAGGCTGCAGACGCGGTCTGTTCGCGAGGGGCTCTGTCGGTTGCCGCCTGCTGCACGCATCCCGTGCTTTCGGGTACAGCCCTGGAAAAAATCAATGCATCATGTCTCGAAGAAATTGTTGTGACCGATACGGTTCCGCTCACCGCTGAAGGCGCGGCGTCGAATAAAATAAAAGTGCTGTCCATTGCCGAACTTTTTTCCGTTGCCATCAAGCGCATTCATAACAACGACTCGGTAAGCTCGCTTTTCATATAAACACATATATAGTTACCCTATACCAACAGTTGTAAGGAGGCACCATGAGTCAGACAATTACCATCACCGCAACATCCCGCGAGGGCGCAGGCAAAGGCGTTAACCGCAAACTGCGCGCACAAGGACTCATACCGGCGGTTGTGTACGGTCATCATTATGACGCCCTTTCACTCAGCGTCAATGCCACTGAAATGGATAAACTGTTCCGTCCGGGCCACGAGGATATGCAGGACTACCAGCTCTACAAACTGATTGTCAATGCAGCGGATGAAAAAGAAACCATGGTCGTGATTAAAGACATCCAGCGCGACCCGATCAAAGATAGAATCCGGCACATCGACTTTTTTGCCGTACGCATGGATGAAAAGATCATAGCCCCCGTGCATGTGCGTATCATGGGCAAGGCCATTGGCGTCAAAAATGGCGGCATCCTGCGCCATCTCCTGCATGAAATCAAGGTCAAGAGCCTCCCGGCTGATGTACCGCCGCATATTGATATTGATGTGACCGCAATGGAAATCGGCGATTCCGTGCATGTAAAAGATTTGCATGTTCCGGCAAGTGTCCAGATTCTCACCGATGCGGAAGCGGGCGTTGTCAACATCATGGCGCCCATCGTTGCCAAAGAAGAAAAGACTGAAGGTGAAGGTGCTCCGGCGGCGGCGGCGGCCAAGCCCGCGGCTGCCAAAGCAGCTCCTGCGGCTGCAGCCAAGCCTGCGGCTGCCAAAGCAGCTCCTGCCAAAAAGTAATGCCGTCCGGCAGGCAGCCAATGATTGTTGCTCATAACTGCCTGCCGCATAAAAGCATGATATGCGTCCCGTGAAGCTCATAGCAGGTCTTGGCAATCCCGGCGATGCCTACAGCCTGACCAGACACAATATCGGGTTCATGGCGGCAGATCGCATCGCGAAGGAAACAGGCATTGCCCTGAACACAATGAAATTTCATTCCCTGCTCGGTCACGGCACCTGGTGCGAACAGGGGGTCATTATCGCCAAGCCCCAGACATTCATGAATCGCAGCGGCGAGGCAATCAGCGCCCTCGCAGAATCCTTCTGCATTGCTGCAGAGGATATAATCGTCATACACGATGACATGGATGTGGCATTTGGCAGCATCAAAATAAAAGTCCGCGGCGGCAGCGCCGGCCACCGCGGTATCGCATCACTTATTGACCAGCTCTGCACCGACGCCTTTGTACGCCTGCGCATCGGCATAGGGCGCCCTCCCTCCGATGATATCTTAGGCCAAGACTATGTACTTGAACCATTTTCCACCCAGGAGCTCAATCAACTGGATCTCCTCACAGCAAAGGTGCATGAGTGTCTGGAAATGCTGCTCACACAGGGCGTCGCAGCCGCAATGAACCGCTTCCATACGGCAGCCACTGATGCTGCCAAACACGACAGCTCATCGGAAGATACTGGTTTTTAGTGCCATTTTTTACCGCAACTGCCCATAAAATCCTTGCCTCTCAATAATTAGTATGCTATTTTCTTTTGATAATTAACAACAAGTCCCCATCGTCTAGAGGCCTAGGACACCGGCCTTTCACGCCGGCGACACGGGTTCGACTCCCGTTGGGGACGTAAAAATTAAAAGCACTCTGCCATTACCGGCTGAGTGCTTTTTTATTTTGAATTACATGACCCTCTCATGAAGAAAAAGGTCAGTAGGGTAAAGGCGATAAAAAATACAACTGCAGCATGCACAGCAGTCTATAAAAAAACTACCATGATATCAGCGCGACTTTGGCACCGTTACTATTGTACAATCATCTCATACTACGGGTTTTTTCTGATGCACGTTGACTACCATATAAAGAACGGCGGTATCTGCTTTTTTATGTCACTCTGCATAAAAAACCCCGTTCACCCTGATGGTTCAACAGATGAACGGGGCATATATTCTTGTGTGGAAGCAGCTTAATGCATCAGCAGGCGCTGCCTGCACTCATTTCACCCATGAGATCGAGCCCTCGCAAGCGTCAACAAGCACTCGATACTCTTGTGTAGCAAGGGGCTCACCGTTGAACATCGCCCGCATGAACATGAACCGCTTGAAAAAAACGCGCGTTCTTAAAACGCCAATTGCATCGGATTCCCATTTTACAGCCGGGGTTTCGCCAAATTCCGTGCCCCTCTCACCAATGATAAGCAGGGATCTGGTCCTTTCTCTATCGCCAATGAGCCTGCCAAGTATGCGGGGAATTATTTTTATTGCGCAAGTCGGCATGAAGTCGGTGTAAAAAGGATCGGTATCGTCAACGTCAGAATTATCGGTCACAAAACCCGCCGGTGCTTCGCAGGCCAGCATCACTGTATCGGCATCACCGTACCCGTCGCCGTCCTCATCGTGGTAATAGGTGTTGTCCCTGGTGCTGGCATTGTAATCATTGCAGTCGGAATTGTCGGACACATAGTGTTCGGGCACATGACCGGTGCAGACCGTTGTGAAGGACTGGGAACCATAGCCGTCGCCGTCTCTATCATAGTAGTAGGTGGCAAACGGCCCTGCCGAGCCCTCGTCAAAACTGCCGTT
>JAFGCP010000308.1 GCA_016932595.1 Deltaproteobacteria bacterium | reverse complement strand
GCGAGGGGGTTGGAAGAGTTTTGATGCAAGAGCCCTTTCGACCGTTGAACGGTAGGCGCATAAAAAAGGTTTGCTGACGCGGCAGCCCCCGGGCGCCTCTTGTGCTGCCTTGCGGGCGGGTTTTTGCTTTTTCGGCAGCCCGGCGTGCTGCCAGCTGTACAGCATGGTGCGCAGGGCAAGGCTGAATTTTTCCGGATCGTGCTGAATGGCGTCCCGCTGGCGCAGCTGCTCAAGAGAAAAAAGCGTTGATTCCACGGGCTGCACGCCCATGGCCTCTACATGCTGCCTGTCGAGATATATGGGCCTTTTGCCTTCAAGCGCATAATTTCTGATAATGCTTCCGGGCACATGCTCAAGGTTTGCGCTCAGGACAAAATCGAACAGACCTGCAGCGCCGCCGGGAACATTTCTGTCATAGGCCTCGATCAGCTCGGATATGCGGTAGCCGCGCCGCTTGTCCGCATGGGTAATGTCTGTTTCCCCTTCTTCGATCCAGAAATTGGCCCCGAGAATTTTTAGAGCCCCGCGGTTTGCCCGGATGTGATCGGCGAGGCCAGGCAGCTGCAGCACGGGAATGATGCTCGTATACAGGCTGCCGGGAGCAAGCACGATGAGATCGGCGTTCTGCACCGCCCGGATGATGCGGCTGCTCAGGACAGGAGCGCTGCGAAATTCCGTGTAGACCGCTTCCACCGGAAAACCGCGGCGGGCATTGGTTGATTTGCTCTCTCCCTGCACCTCAACCCCGTTTGCATAACGGAAAACAAGCTCGCCCGGCGCGACGGTTGCCGGATGCAGACAGCCGGGGGCGATCCCGAGTGCGCGGGCAAGGCGGTCAAGCCCCCTGCGGACTTCAGGCAAGCGGGCAGGCCGCTGGAAGTTGCCCCCCGTTTCCATGAGCAGGGCTGCCGTCAGGAGCATATTGCCAAGACTATGTTCGGCGGGTTTAATGGCAGGCCCCTGGCCAGCCGGAGTAAAAAAACCCCCGAGACGGCGGAGCATCTGGTGCAGCGCAGCAGGGCAGCTCATTCTCAGCTCCTTCGGCGCCACCAGCAGCGGATCGGTCAGATATTTAAAGCCGCTATAGTCCGCAGGGAAACGATAGTTGAATATCCGGTGAATCAGGCGGATAACCAGGCTGCACTGCTCAGCGCTTATGCCGTAGGTCTTTTCAAGATTGCGGGAACGTATCATCGACAGGCATGCTTTGCGCATATCGCCTATGCCGATCATGGGCAGATGTTTCAAAAAAGAGCCGGTTGACCCGCCGTCATCGGTGGTGCATACGATAATATCAAGATGGGGAAATATTTTTTTGAGCCCCGTATCGGGATTTTCCAGCCAGCTTTCAAGCTGCGAGTTGCCGCCGATGACCGTGGAAAGACCCGTGCCGCCGCCGAAGACGACAGCGCGTGCGCTGCTGCAGTCAAAAGAGCGAACGCGCTCGGCACGGGCGCGCATATCCGCCGGCAGCGCTGCAGCAGACGGGCCGCTGTTTATAACCGCCTCTATCAGGCCGTCTATCTGAAATTTCGCGCCGAATTTTTTCATAACCGATTTTATTTAAAAACCCGGAACTGTCACATGCAGCGATTTCTTTTTTTCAGCACGGGGAAAAGGGCTGCTGCAACAATCAGCAGCACCAGGGCCATCACCTGCGAGGCCGGATACCGGTTGAATACGAGATCACCCCGCACGCCCCCCCTGAACAGCTCTTCAAAAAGCCTGAAGCCGGAATACAGCATAACCCAGACAAGGGCCAGCTCGCCGTGAAATGTTTTGCGATTTTTCAGATACAGAAGAATTGCAAGCGTAATGGCGGAGCCTGCCGCGGCATACAGCTGCGTCGGGTGCAGGGGCACATTCAGTTCCGCAAGGCTTTGGGGGTTTGTGAAGGTGACTGCCCAGGGAAGGCTGCAGGGCGCGCCGTAGCAGCAGCCTGCGCAAAAACAGCCCAGCCTGCCGAACAGAATCCCTACGGCAAGCGACGGGGCGAACAGGTCAAGGGTCTGGTATGCCGGAAGGCGGTTCTTTTTTATCATGAAAACGGCTATCGCAGCGGCCATGATAAAGCCGCCGTAAAAGGTAAGCCCGCCCTCCCATACTTTAAATGCGTCAAGCAGGCTTTCCCGGAAATATTCCGGGTGCGTGACGACATAAAAAAACCGCGAGCCGATAATGGCGCCCAGGATGATATAAAAGGCCAGATCAAGCACGGCCTGCTGGTTGATGCCGATGCGTTTTGCCTCGCGCGAGGCAAGGGCAATGCCGATAAGAAAACCGACGGCGATCAGGAAGCCGTAGGTCTTTATGGAAAGGGGGCCTATTTCTAAAAGAATTGGATGCATGGTGCGCCTTCCAAGCGTGCAATCTGCCCGCAGGCAGGTATGCCGTTTTCTGTATGATAAAGGTCCTGAGTAGGGGCAGACCTGCGTGTCTGACCTGACTTAGGGCGCACACGCGGGTGCGCCCCTACGGATACCGGCTTCCGCCGGTATGAAGATACAACAGCATTTACAGATTTTATACAGATCATCGTTTGTGATCGGCCTTTTTCTGCAAGGCCGGTTTTTTTCGCAGCAGCAGCTCATCGGCAAGCAGCAGCACGATGCCTATGGAAATAGCCATGTCGGCCACATTGAAAGCCGGCCAGTGATACATGTCCTGCCAGTGGGCATCGACGAAATCCACCACTTCGCCGAGGCGGAACCGGTCGATGATATTGCCGATGGCGCCGCCCAGTATGAGCGCAAGGCTGAAAGCCTGCAGCTTCTGATCGCGCCTGAGCTGCGAAATAAGAAAGCCCAGCAAAAACACGGCAACAGCCGCAACGCCGATCAGCGACAGGGTTTTATACTGGGTGCCGAAGCCCTTTAAAAAGCCGAAGGCAACGCCTGAGTTGCGAATATGAATAATGTCTAAAAAGCCCGGCAGCACCTCTATGCGTCCGTACAGCCCGAGGTTGGCGCAGATCAGATACTTGGTGAACTGGTCAAGGGCTATGACCGCCGCGGCGATAAGCGCCAGTATGAAAAATGATTTCATGGTTGCCTGCATAGGTGCACGGTACCGCTTCGTTATATATATGGTTCGACCCTTCGTCAAACTCAGGACTCACCATGAACGGAAGAGACATATCATCATGGTTATAAAACCGTTCGCCCTGAGCTGTGAGCCTGTCGAACAGTCCAAGGGTGAACAGCCTTTTTGTGCGTGAGCAGTAACATGTTGCATAGTACAGATCGTGATTTTACTTCAATGCCGCGGCGCAGCGCGGGCACACATCGGGCTGGCCGCCGGTATAGTATTTCCAGCAGCGCTGGCATTTTGCGCCCTCAGCCCGGCCAATGACAATGCCTGCCTCCTCAATGCATTTCATGAGATCCGCCTCCGGGCTTTCCTGAAGCTGCAGCTCGAGCTGCGAGACGATGAAGATATCGGCAAGGCCGTCTTTATAGGGCTGCAGAAAAGCATGCAGCTGCCCGGGCAGCGACAGCGTCACCGCGGCCTCAAGGGCATTGCCGATGTCCTTGTTGGCGCGGGCTGTCTCAAGCTGTTTGAGAACGCGGTCCCGAAGGGCAAGCAGCACGGCCCAGGTGCCGGCAAGCGCGGTGTTTTCATATTCCGGTTTCATCTCGGGAAATGCCGCCAGATGCACGCTTTTTTCATTGCTGCCGGGCATGAACTGCCAGGCCTCATCCGCGGTGAATGAAAGAATGGGCGACAGCAGGCTCAGCAGGCCCTTGAGTATGATGTGCAGCGTGGTCTGGGCTGTTCTGCGCAGCGGGTCGCCGGCTGCCGAGCAGTAGAGCCGGTCTTTGAGCACGTCAAGGTACACGGAGCTCATGTCGGTTATGCAGAAATTGGTAACGGCGTGGTAAATGGCGTGAAATTCATAATCGGCATAGGCCCTGGTGACGCGCTTCACCAGCTCTGCAAAGCGGCTCAGCGCCCACTTGTCGATTTCTTCAAGCTGCGCATAGGGTACGGCGTCAGTGGCCGGGTCAAAGCCATTGAGGGTCCCCAGCATAAACCGGCAGGTATTGCGAATCTTGCGGTAGGCCTCAGACAGGCGCTTGAGTATATCGGGAGAAATGCGCATGTCTTCCTGATAGTTTTCCGATGCCACCCACAGGCGCAAAACATCGGCGCCATACTGTTTGATTACTTCATCGGGGCTCACCACATTGCCCTTTGATTTTGCCATCTTCTCTCCCTTGCCGTCCATGACAAAGCCGTGGGTGAGCACGGCCTTGTAGGGCGCCCGGCCCCGGGTCCCCACCGAGGTGAGCAGCGAGCTCTGGAACCAGCCGCGGTGCTGATCGCTGCCCTCAAGATAGAGATCAGCCGGGCTGCCGAGCTCGGGATTGCGCTCAAGCACAGCGGCATGGCTGACGCCCGAGTCGAACCACACGTCAAGAATATCATTTTCCCGGGCAAGGGCGGCTGAGCCGCACTGCGGGCAGACCGTGCCCGGCGGCAGCAGCGCCTCTTCGCTCCAGGCAAACCAGATATCGCTGCCTTCTTTTTCAAAAAGGTCGGCAACGTGGTTGATGATTTTCGGATCAACCAGCAGGTGATCGCAGTCCCGGCAGGAGAAGGCCACGATGGGCACGCCCCAGGAGCGCTGGCGCGACAGGCACCAGTCGGGCCGGTTGATGACCATGCCGTTGATGCGGTCGATGCCCCAGCGGGGTATCCACTGCGTCTGTTCAATGCAGGCAAGGGCTTTTTTGCGAAGATCGTTTTTTTCCATGGAAATAAACCACTGCTCGGTGGCGCGGAAAATGACCGGCTGCTTGCAGCGCCAGCAGTGGGGATAGGAATGCGTTATGTCGCGCTCTTTCACCAGCGCGCCGATATCGGCGAGCTTTTTGTTGATGGGCTTATTGGCGGCAAAAACGAACTGGCCCGCGAAATCCTCGACCTCTTTGGTGAAGCAGCCTTTGTTGTTCACCGGAGCATACACGTCGAGCCCGTATTTTAACCCTACCTCATAGTCTTCCTGGCCATGGCCGGGCGCCGTGTGGACGCAGCCCGTGCCTGCTTCAAGGGTGACATGATCCCCCAGAATCAGCTGCGACTCCCGGTCATACAGCGGGTGGCGGCATTTCAGGCCTTCAAGAAGGGCGCCGTTAAATGTGG
>JAFGCP010000307.1 GCA_016932595.1 Deltaproteobacteria bacterium | reverse complement strand
CATCAGGGCCTCAGGATAATCCGTTTCAAAAAGAACAGCGGCCAGACAGCCGCCTTTGACGCGGGTTTCAGGGCCGCTCGCGGTGATGTCGTCATCACCATGGATGCCGATTTGCAGAACGACCCGCATGATATCCCCGCCATGCTTCCCCTGATCGGGCAGTATGATCTTGTCTGCGGCTGGCGGCATAAGCGCAATGACAATGTCGTGCGCAGGGTTTCATCCCGCATCGCCAATGGCATCCGCAACAGGCTCAGCGGAGAGAATATTCAGGATACGGGCTGTTCTCTTAAAGTGTTCAGGCGGGAGTATGCCCAGCGGCTCAAGCTGTTTACCGGCATGCACCGGTTTTTCCCCACCCTGGTGAAGTTTGAAGGCGGCAGGGTTGCCGAAGTGAAAGTCAATCACCGGCCTCGAAAATTCGGCACTCCCAAATACGGCGTCAGCAACCGGATCATGCGCTCATTTTTCGACCTGCTGGCGGTGTGCTGGATGAAAAAACGCTATCTCGGTTATACAATTGAGGAGCAGAAATAAATGGATTTTATAAACGGCTGGGTCCTGTTCGGCTTTCTGGGACAGGCGGCTTTTTCAGCGCGCTTTATCGTACAGTGGATAATATCTGAAAAAAACAAGAAAAGCACCATCCCTATTGCCTTCTGGTATCTGAGCATTGCCGGCGGGCTGATTTTATTCGTCTATGCGCTGTATAAAAAAGATCCGGTTTTTGTCCTGGGCCAGGGCTGCGGTCTTGTCGTGTATATGCGCAATCTGATTCTGATTAAAAAAAATGCAGCTGCAGGCTGTTAACCCTGTCAAGAAAGATCACGCATAATGCCTGAGCGCATGGCGGGAAAGCCCTGTAACGGTCACGACCATGCTTCACGGCCACCCTCAAGGTGTTCCATGGCCAACCACGCTAAATACAGCATTATTATTTTCGGTCTTGTTGCGGTAATCGGTTTTGCGCTGTTTTATAAGCTCGGCGCCGTCCCCCTTGCCGATCCCGATGAACCCCGCTATGCTGAAGCAGCCCGCGAGATGATCGAGCGGGGCTCATACCTGGTCCCCTATTTCAACTATGAGCTTCGGCTCCAGAAGCCTGTGCTGCATTATCTGCTTATTTGTGCAAGCTATAAGCTGCTGGATGTCTCCGAGTTCAGCGCCCGGCTCCCCTCCGTGCTTGCGGCTCTGGCGCTGCTGGTTGCGGCATTTTTTTTTATGCAGCGTTTCTGCGGCATTACCGCTGCCGCCCTTTCCTGCCTTATTATGGGATCAAGCCCGCTGTATTTTGTGCCGGCTCGCATGACCATGCCGGACATGGTTTTCAGCTTTTTTATCATAGCTTCTCTTTTCTGTTTTTATCTTGGCTGGCAGGCTGTTGCGTCCGGCGCCAAGAAATGGTGGTATGCGGGCTTTTACTTTTTTCAGGTTATTGCCGCATGGACCAAGGGGCCGGTGGGGATTCTGGTGCCTGTTGCCGTTGCCCTGTTCAGCCTCTGGCAGCAGCGGGATCTGCGTGAGCTCAAAAGCCTGCGTCCTGGCAGGTGTCTTGTCCTTGTGCTGCTGGCATCGCTGCCCTGGTATCTTTATATCTATTTTTTCGTCGATAAGGAAACCATGACGGAGCTGTCGCGGCGAGAGACAGCCGGACGGATTTTCGGTTTGTTCGGCCGCAAGTATGATCCTTTGTATTATTATTTTATAGTGCTTTTTGCGGGTCTTGTGCCCTGGGTTTTTCTGTTGCCCTGGGCTTTGTACCAGCGTTTTCAAAAGCTTGCATCGAGCCGTCTGCGCTCTTTTCTGGAGATCTGGTTTTTGGTTGTTTTTTTATTTTTTACCGTTTGCGCCACCAAAAAAGCGCACTATGTCGTTATGCTCTCCTGCGTTTGCGCTGCATGGTTCGGCACGGTTATGAGCGATGTCCTGCGCGACTTTCCGGGCAAGCGTGACACAGGGCTTGTGTTGTCATTTTTTGCCTGTTTGGCTGTTTTAATTGTCGGGGCATTCAAAGGGCTTTCGTGGCTTTCAAAAAATCAGCCTGATTTAATCGTCGGGGGCATGGCTGCAATGTTTACCCTCATCGTGCCTGCACTTGCTGCGCTCTGGCTCGCTGCGAGGGGACATACGCGCAGCGCATGTATTGCGCTGAGTTTCGTGACTTTTTTGACCCTTATTCCCGGCCTGGGCTATGGCACGGCCTGGGTAGAGAAGAACCGCTCGGTGAAGGCTTTTTTGAAGGAAAATGAAGCCGTTATCGCTCAGGCCCGCGAACTCTATACCGGCGTTAAAATTTTCAACAGCCTGCCTTTTTATCTTCGCCGTCAGGTCATCATGGACACGGATGAGGAAAAGCTCGTTCGCAAGCTGCAGGGGCCCGAGCCCTGTATTGTATTTACAACTGATAAGCGCTATAACTATCATAAAGAGCTTTTTGCACCATATTTGACAGCGGCAAATTACAAAAAAGTACTGCTGTCGAACTTTGCAGCCCAGGGAGTTGTGCCATGAGCTTGCATCAGGTGTGCCTGCAATGCATCGCTTTTTCAGCAGTTGCCCTTCTGACTTTTGCACCGGCATGGGCAACCGACGGTCTGCGCGCAGTGACAAAAGTGTACAGCGGCAATCGGATTAAGCTTCAGGCGCAGGCAGCCAAAGCAAAGGATGTCAGGGTGCGCTATATCGGCGTTGACGTGCCCCAGAAGGGCAAGCTTTTTTTTGAGTTTTGCCGTAAGGCCAACAGCGCCCTTGTCGAGCGGCGCCGGGTGCGAATTCAAACCGATGCCGTTGCCGTCGATGCCGAGGGCAGGCAGATGGTGTATGTCTATGTCGATCAGATTTTTGTAAATGCCGAGCTTATTAAAAATGGCTATGGTCTTGTTGCAGCCCCTGACGGCAATGTGCAGCATCGTAATTTTTTTCTGGAGCTGGAGCAGGAAGCTCGCAAAAACAGACGGGGCCTCTGGGCCTTTGAAGATCAAAGCGATGAACCATATTATGTCGGTTCAAAAAGCGGCAAAATTTTTCACCGCCCGACATGTTCGCATGTAAAGGGGCTGGCCTTTGACGACCGTTTGATTTTTCGAACCAAGGCAGAGGCGCTGAGCGGCGGATACAGGCAGGACTGGCGCTGCTGCCCGCTTTTCAAGAAACCGGACTAGCCTTCTGCCTCCAGCGATGATGAAAAGCAGACTCTCCCGGCACCGTTAAAAAGAAAGCGTGCAGGCTGGCCGCAGCATTGCTGCCGCCCATTGCCGAGTGCCGCTCCAGGTGAACAATGATTGCCAGCCGACGCGGCTGTGACGGGCTCATGCACGGTGCGTTTCATCGAGTGTCTAGGAGTGCTGTTTTTTTCGTCGAATAAAGACTTGCCGCTCAGTGTATACTTTTCCATAACCATTTTTGCATGCATTTAGCCAGATAGTGCGCATATGCCGGATGCTGTTTTGCGCGTAAATCCCTGCAGTTTTTTATGTGGCGGAAATAGTGCTCATGCGCATTGCAGAGGCACGGGGAGGCTTTTTGCACGGCCAGAGCCACATGTTCCGGGCGGGCATGCCTCACATGCTTTTATTCAGGAGTATGAAAATTATGCCTTTACATTTTATGGCGCTCGGCCGATTATAACGATGTCGGGCGGGGATTCGCGCGATGCATTTTTATCCGTTTTCTTTGCCCGCTTTTTTATTCAAGGGCAAAAGAGTTCGGGAACAGCTGCAAGCGGGATGGGCTCTGACTGGAGCCTGTCGGGGAGAGCCGCGCTGTTCCTGGCAAGGACGTGTTGTGCATCGCAAACAATCTGCAGGGGCGGCCATGGGCCGTTGCAGTCAGGGAGAACTGGAATCATGAGACGGGATCGCATGCAGCCGCGCAATAAAAGCAAGGGCAGCGTTCGGATTGAAGAGCGCGCGGGGCGAAGGATTGTTGTAAAGGATTACGGCGGAGTGCATAATCCCCTTGTGCGTTTTTATGGCTGGTTGACGCTTCGCAATGAAGCCCGCGCCTACAGGCTGCTGGCAGGCGTACCGGGCATACCGGTATGCCATGGCATGACGGAGGCGGGCTGCCTGGAGCTTGATTTTGTCGATGGCAGGCATCTTGGACTTTTCAAGCGCCGGAGCGTGCCGGAAGCTGTTTTTGAAAAACTTGAGCATATTCTCCGCTCCATGCATGCCCGCGGTGTCGCAAATATGGATCTGCACCGATCAAATGTGCTCGTGTCAGACGATGGCGACGTGCATGTTATTGACTTTGCCCATGCTGTTATAGCCCGCAGCCCTCAGCACCCCGGCATTATCGCACGGCTTGCCATGCAGCTTGACCGGTATGCGTTTGATCGCATGAAAGCGCGTTTTTCCGGTTTCGAAAAACCCGTGCCGGCAGGTGCGTTCGGCATTCTGTACCGGTGCATGAAATCACTGAAACGGGCCGTGCGTCTGATAAAAAGGGGTGCATAGCAGAAATTGAGTTTCGGGCTGCATGCACTTTGCCTGAGGCGGAAGATGATAGCGATTTCCTCTATACTTCTGGGCGCAGTGCTGTGTGTGACGGCTAGCGTATCGTGCGCATGGCGCGGGGCAGCGCAAACCAGCAGCCAGCCTCCGGCTTTCTTCACGCAGGATATGGGGAACAACCGCCGTGTGGTTGTTTTGCCGTTTGAGGGCGGCGAGAACAATCCCCAGCTTGCCTCACGGGTCCGGCAGAGCTTTTTCAGCCACTTCAGCCCGAAAAAATACTATGATGTCGAGCCGCGCGATATCGATACCCTGCTCGATACGCTGGATGCCTTGTCCGGCAGGCAATGGAGCAGCCTGTCGCCCGTAGAGCTGGGCAGATGCTTTAAGGCAGACTATCTCCTGTACGGCAGGGTTCTGAGCACGCGGCGTCTTTTTTTTATTTTTTATTCGCAGATTGCCTTGAACGTTGAGATTCGGCTTGTCGAAACCCGGCGCGGCAGGACGGTATGGAAGACAACTGTTGAAAAGCGGATGCAAAGCGGCGATGTGCCGCTGCATCCCCTGTCGCTGGTGTCAGCAGCGTTTCACACCAGTGGTATCGCGAGCGATGAGCGCATGCAGGATTTGATAGAGCGAACCTGCCGGGAACTTGCCCGGAGTCTCCCCGAACCCGCGGATGAGAAGATAAGCTGTTTTAAAACCGATATACAGGTTGCGTCTTTCAACAGCGGTCAGCGGGCTCAGCATATGGCAGGCGAACTTCAGGGTAAAGGCTATGAGGCCCGGGTCGAGCGGGTGCGCATTAACGGCGTCGACTGGCACCGGGTGCTTGTCGGACCCTATGGCCGGGCTGATGCCGAAACAGCCAGGCAAACCTTTGCCGAGGATCCTTCTGCCCGCCCCGTGCTGATTTATGCCAGGTAGCCCTACATGGGCCGCACTGCTTGTCTCTCAT
>JAFGCP010000306.1 GCA_016932595.1 Deltaproteobacteria bacterium | reverse complement strand
GGCTTTTCCCTCGCCACCTTGAAAAAAACATAGAGGCCGAGGCCGCCCAGCAGAAAATTCGGCAGCCAGATGCCGATAAAAGTAAGGGCCCTGCCGGATTTGGCAAGATTTTCGCCGAGATTCATGCAGATATAATACAAAAAAACAATGACCAGGCTGAGTATAAAACCATACGATTTGCCGCCGCGCCGCCAGAACGACCCGACCGCAACCCCGAGAATGCCGAAAACAAGGCAGGCAAAAGGAAAGGAGAGCCGCTTCTGAATTTCTACATTGATGTTGATGGCGGAAAGCTGCTTCTCGCTTCGCTCCCGGGAAAGACGCCACAGTGCCTGAATATCCATTTCCTTGTATTTGATTTTGAACTCCTTGTCGTCGTCAACATCCTGCAGCGGAATATTCATATCGTAATTGTTAAACTGGGCATATTCGTAAGTAAACGATTTGGGGTTAAAGCGGTGTATGGTTCCCTGATCAAGCTTGAAGAAAATATTTGTGTTGTTCTGGTCCGCAATGATATCGGCCCGCTGCGCCACGATGACCGTCTGCAGCTTCGGATCACGCTTATCAATAAGAAAAATTCCGTGAACCTTGCTCTCCTTCTTATCAAAGGAGTTTATATACAGGACGAACCCGTCGAAGGTATCGATAAAAACCCCCTCCTCCAGGTTCGCGTCAGAGTGCTTTCTGGCAATATCGATAAGCTCGGAGCGAAACGCGTAATTGCCCTTGGGCAGCAAATACAGCGTCAGGGCATTGGTGACCAAAAAACCGGCTATGCACAAAACGGCAAACGGCGGCAGCATCTGATAGAGGCTCACGCCTGAAGCCTTCATGGCCATAAGCTCGGCATCGCTGGAAAATTTTCCCAGAGCTATGAGTATGGCAAGAAGAATGGCCATGGGCAGCGTCAGCACCAGGAACGAGGGCATGAGATACCAGATAAGGGTGAAGACCTCTCCCAGAGAAACGCCCTTATTGATGAGCAGATCCACGAGCCGCAGAATTTTGTTCATCAGCAGAACAAACGTGAACACCAGCAGCCCCAAACAGAACGGGCCCGCAAGCTCATAGAAAATATAGGTGTGAAGAATTTTCGGCTTTATTAGCATGCCGCGGTCCGCATTATAGCAGTATTTCCTTTTTTAAATCCCTGCCCATCAGCGCTTTAACCGCCTGTTGGGGGGACTTGCCTTCAAAAAGTATCTGATAAATTTCCGTCACTATCGGCATGTCAATACCGTGGCGCCGGCTCAAAGCATAGGCCGAGCGCGTCGTATACACGCCTTCGGCCACCATATTCATATGCGACAGGACCTCGTCCAGTTTTTTCCCCTGCCCGAGCTGAAGCCCGACGCTGTAATTGCGGCTCTGGGTGCTGGTGCAGGTAAGCACCAGATCGCCGATGCCCGAAAGGCCGGAGAAGGTCAAAGGATCGGCGCCCAGAAAAATGCCCAGGCGCATTATTTCCGCAAGCCCCCGCGTAATCAGGGCGGCGCGGGTATTATGCCCAAGGCCAAGCCCTTCGACAATGCCGGAGGCTACCGCTATGACATTCTTCAACGCGCCGCCGATTTCAACCCCCACGACATCCTGGCTCGTATAGGTGCGGAAATACGGTGTGGCAAGAGTCTCCTGCACGGCCGCGGCGCTGGCCTGATCCTGCGAAGCGATAACCACGGCCGTGGGCATCCTGCGCGCCACATCATGGGCGAAACTCGGGCCGGACAGCACCGCAAAAGCCAGCTCCCGGCCGCGGGCTATATCAGCGGCCATCTGCGAAACGGTTTCAAGCGTATCGTTTTCTATACCCTTGGAAGCACAGACATGAATGGCGCCGGGGGCGCTTTCGGAGAGGCCCTGAGCAAAAAGAGCTCTAAAGGCCTTGACCGGGGTTACCCACAGCACGATCCGCTTGGCAGCAACAGCCTGACGCATATCTCCGGTGCAGATAAGGGTCGCGGGCAACTCCGCCTCCGGCAGAAACAGCGGATTTCGGTGCTTTGCTGAAATGCTTTCAACCAGCTCCTTTTCATATGCCCACAGCGTAACGGGCAAGCCCTTTTCTGCAACCATGGCGGCAAGGGCCGTGCCCCAGCTCCCGGCGCCCACAACGCCAATTGTGCACTCAGACATGTTTTAATCCTTCCTCTGCGAAGCAAAAAACCTGCAAAGCATTATAGATATTAAAAATACGCTGTTCTAGCAAGTTAAAAAACCCGGGGGAAAACATCAAACGACCAGACAAGAAAGGCTGCGCGGTTCCGCCGCGGCAGGGGGTGACAAATAACATGGGGGGGCCGCTCTGCCTGCTCCCCCCCATGCGCTTTTTTAATAAGCTGCTGTGCAGCAGCCGGATTGTATGCCGAGGATCAGTCCTCGGCCACCTTGGTCACGCCGACAACGCGCTCGCCTTCCTCTACATTTATCAGACGAACGCCCTTGGTGTTGCGGCCGATAACCGAAACATTCTTCATATCAATGCGAATGAGCTTGCCCTTGGAGGTGATGATCATGATATTATCCTCCTCCATAACCTGCTTGATGCCGACCACATTGCCGTTGCGCTCATCGGTCTTGATGGTGATAATGCCCTTGCCGCCCCGGGTCTGACGCCGGTATTCGGCGATATTGCTGCGCTTGCCATAGCCCCGCTCGGTAATGGACAGCAGCGTCGCGTCGCCGCGCAGAATCTCCATGGCCACCACCTCGTCGCCTTCTTCCAGCGCAATGCCGCGTACGCCCGTGGCCGTGCGGCCCATGGAGCGGACATTCTCCTCCTTGAACCTGATGGCCATGCCCTTTTTGCTGCCAAGAAATATTTCCCGATTGCCGTCAGTTACGTTGACGGATATAAGCCTGTCGCCTTCTTCTATGGTAATGGCGATAATTCCGTTGGCGCGCGGATTGCTGTAGGCCGAAAGCTCGGTCTTCTTGATCGTACCGTTGCGGGTAGCCATGACGATGAAGCCGCCGCCCTCAAAATTGCTCACGGGCAAAACAGCTGCAATGGTCTCGCCGGAGGCAAGGTTCAGCAGGTTGACGATCGCCTTGCCCCGCGCAGCGCGGCTGGCCTGGGGTATTTCATAGGTTTTGATCCAGTAGACCTTGCCTTTGTCGGTAAAAACCAGGATATAGTCATGGGTCGAGGCGACAAAAACATTTTCGACAATATCCTCTTCTTTCGTAGTCATGCCGGTAACGCCCTTGCCGCCCCGCAGCTGCGTGCGGTACAGCGAAACCGGATTGCGTTTTATATAGCCGCTGCTTGAAACCGTGACGACCATCTGCTCCTCGACGATCATGTCCTCGATGCTTATTTCTTTGGACGTGGGCACGATTTCGGTACGGCGATTAGTGCCGTATTTTTCTTTTATCTCCTGGAGCTCCTCCACGATCAGCTCCTGCACCAGCCGCTCATTCTCCAGTATCTGGCGCAGCCGCTCGATCAGCTTAATGATGCTGAGATATTCGTCGTTTATTTTGTCGCGTTCAAGGCCGGTGAGCCGCTGGAGCCGCATTTCCAGAATAGCCTGCGCCTGTATGTCGGTCAGGCCGAACCGGCTCAGCAGATTGGCCTTTGCCTCCGCAGGCGATGCCGAGCTGCGAATAAGCTGAACGATTTCATCGATATTGTCTAGGGCGATTTTGAGCCCTTCCAGAATATGGGCCCGGGCCTCGGCTTTGCGAAGATCAAAAACTGTTCGTTTGGTTATTACCTCCTTGCGGAATGCGACGAAATGCTCGAGCATTTCTTTGAGCGTGAGCACCTGGGGCTTGCCCTCGACAATAGCAAGAAGAATAATGCCGAAGGCCGATTCCATCTGCGTGTGCTTGTAGAGGTTGTTCAGGATAACCCGGCTGATCTCGTCCTTTTTAAGATCGATGACCACGCGCACGCCTTCGCGGTCGGACTCGTCGCGGATGTCGGCAATGCCTTCAATTTTCTTTTCCTGCACAAGCTCGGCGATCTTTTCGATGAGCCTGGCCTTGTTAACCTGAAAAGGAATTTCGGAAATGACGATGCTTTCCTTGTCGCCTTTCTGCTTTTTTTCAATAAAGGCCTTGGCGCGCATTTTAAGAATGCCGCGGCCGGTCCTGTAGGCGGACTCTATCCCCTCCCGGCCGTAAATAAAGGCTCCTGTGGGAAAATCCGGACCGGGAATAATCTGCATGAGCTCCTCGACGGTCATCTCGGGATTATGGATAAGCGCGATAAGCCCGTCACAGAGCTCCACCAGATTATGGGGCGGAATATTCGTGGCCATGCCGACGGCAATCCCGGAAGACCCGTTCAGCAGCAGATTCGGCACCCTGGCCGGCAGCACCGTCGGCTCTTCAAGCGTACCGTCATAGGTAGGGCTGAAATCGACGGTCTCTTTTTCAATATCGGCCAGCAGCTCGCCGGCTATTTTTGTCATGCGCACTTCGGTATAGCGCATGGCCGCCGGCGGATCCCCGTCCATGGAACCGAAATTGCCCTGGCCATCAACAAGGGGGTTGCGCATGGAAAAATCCTGCGCCATGCGAACGATGGCGTCATACACGGCGGAATCGCCATGGGGATGGTACTTGCCGATCACGTCGCCGACGACACGGGCTGATTTTTTATATGCCTTAGAGCTTTCCAGGCCCATGTCGTGCATTGCAAAAAGTATGCGCCGGTGCACGGGCTTGAGTCCGTCGCGGGCATCGGGCAGCGCCCTGCCCACGATAACGCTCATGGCATAGTCCAGATAGGACTTGCGCATTTCGTCTTCAATATTGACCTGTATGTCCTGTGTACGAACCTCTACTGTCATTGTCGTCCGCCAGTGTAATGGGTTGCGCAGCCGCTTCGGCCACTATAAACATTAAACATCATGTATACCTGAGATTTACCTGTTTGCCAAGCCTAAAATTATTATAACTAGTTGATTTTAAATCTGAAATATAGGCCCGGCGCAACGGAAAAGGGTTGACAATTGCAGTCGACTGCCCTACAACCTAGTGCAATTCTTTCACGATGAAAAGGAGTTTCTATGGACCTGAAAACCTCGAAAATCGGCATCATCGGTGGGGGCATGATGGCGGAAAACATTCTGCGGGGCATGGTGCGGGCCCAGCTCATATCCCCGGACCAGGTAACGGTTTCGGACATTCACCCTGACCGGCTGACCTATATGCGGGACAGTTTCAAAGTGCCGACGTCCCGCGACAATGTGAACACCGCAAGCAAGGCCGATCTCCTCATTCTTGCCGTAAAACCCCAAACCATGAAGCTGCTGCTGGGTGAAATCAAATCGGTCCTGTCGGAAAAGCAGCTGGTCATTTCAATCGCCGCGGGAGTGAAGACAAAAACCCTGAGCGATGCCCTCGGGGGCACAGCGCGCATCGTGCGCACCATGCCGAATGTGGGCGCCCGGGTGCTTGCCAGCGCCACCGCCATCTGCGCGGGCCCGGGAGCAACACAGGATGACATGACAACGGCGAAACAAATTTTCGAAGCCATCGGCTCCGCG
>JAFGCP010000305.1 GCA_016932595.1 Deltaproteobacteria bacterium | reverse complement strand
GCTTACGATAAACATGCCAAAACGTCCAATGCGCCTGCTCTTAATTGATTCCGGAAAAACTTTCAGTGTGCAGGTTGATGCAAAGGCCTTGAAGTCCCCATCCTGCTGAGCAGCATCATCTATGAGCAGCATTTCAGATTCAGATGCATCATTTGCCGCGGCTTCCTGCGCCGCTGCTTTTCCAGCCATACTGAAAATCAGGACAAACGCCATAAGTATGCTAAAAAGTGATCCTGTTGCCTGTTTCATAGGCTGCTCCGTGTATTAAGAATAGAGATTTGTTGCTCTAGATTCAGTCATATCTATTTATATCTATAGACATTTGTTTGATTGTTGTCAAGTTTTTAATTTTTTAAATTTTGTTCCTTGCTGTTTCAGTAACAGACGTTTTAGGGCTTAACGAGGTAAAAATTAATACAATAATATTTCAATTATTTAGTATACAGTATCCCATCCTTAAAATTTTCATTGCACAGTACTGTAAATTTTGCAAAATTTAAAAAAATATAGAACGAGTTTTTTACTAGTAATTCATAGAATCTTTTTTGTTATTGAAGAACTCTGTTAGTTGCGTTAAAATTTAAGAAGAGTTTTTTTTAAGTTTTAAATTAAAATATAATATGTACAATAGTATGTTTTAAAGCCATTGCATGTTTCATAATGGGGGGTGTTTCCTTGCATAGTTGGTTTAAATTAATTTGAAAAAAATAGTTTTTTTGAAATATTTGACATTCATACAGGAAGGAAATATAATTAGATAGAAATAAATTTTGTACATATTTAAAATGCTTGTCAGGGTAACATAAACAAAACCGGCTCAGTTGAAGGGATACAGAACAAGCTAAGTAAAATAAAAGACAACAACTGTATGCTGCTTGACATACCAAAAGTCGAAAGCATTAGGTCGTGAACAGTTGGCTTTTTATTTTTTTTTAATACGGGATGCGTAATGAAAAATGCAATCATGACTAAATTAAAAATCAGGAAGGCGATTCGTATGCGCGCGGCACTAATACGCGCTTTTCTATATCTCTTTACCGATATTCTGGTTATAAGTGTTTGTCTCAATTTGGCTCTGATGTTACGTTTTGATTTTCTTCTGGCGGATGATATCAGGAACATTGCCTTTTTCTGGCTGCCGGTATATATCATACCTCCGTGCGTGGCCATGTACATGGGGGGAGTATACAGCTTTAGCTGGCGTTATTTCGGTCTTCATGAATGCTTTATTGTGCTCCGCGCACTGTTTGCAAGCATGCTCCTCTTGTTTGCCGCAAACACCACTGTGCAGGAGTACTATATAGCATATGCCCTTCCCCGTTCAATACCTTTCAGCGCGTATATTCTTTCCGGGTTTTTTATTATTATATTTCGTGTATCCCGACGGCTTATTATTGAATTATCCTATCGTTCCCGAAATGCAGGAAAGCCAACGCTTATAATCGGCGCTGGTGGCACAGGTGAGCGCATTGTTCGTGAAATGTTCAGAAATGAAAAAATTATTTATAAGCCTATAGGATTTGTTGATGATAATGTGAAGCTCATACAGACAACGATACAGAGCGTACGGGTTCTGGGTTCTCTGAAGGACATACCGCGGGTTGTAAAAAACAAAAATGTGCGGGCTGCCATTATTACCATCAGTTCTCTTTCGCACAGCCAGATAAGCCTGCTGTATGATATGCTCAGGCAGTCCGGGATTATGGAAATCAAGATAGTCCCGAGCATCAATCGGCTACCCCATGAAGCGGTTTCCGTAAAAGAGCTTCGGGATATCAATGTGGAAGACCTTTTGTGCAGAGAGGCTGTAAAAATTGAAGCCAGTTCTCTTGGCAAACTTTTAAACAACAAAACAGTTCTTGTTACCGGCGCTGGCGGATCGATCGGCTCCGAGATCGTGCGGCAGCTCAGGCTTTTTAATCCTAAAGCCATTATTGTATTTGAAATTGACGAGACTGAGCTGAACAATCTGCTGCTGGAGCTTGCCGAGTTTAAAACCACATCAGATACCGAAATAATTCCCATGATCGGTGATCTGCGGGATGTGGTTAAATTGAAACGCCTTCTAAGCGCTTACCGCATCGATATTGTATTTCATGCAGCCGCTTACAAGCATATTCACCTGATGGAGTATTTTCCCGAAGAGGCGGTCAAAACCAATATTATCGGCACCTGGCATTTCGAAAAACTGTGCATGGAAGCCAATGTAGAAAAATTTATCAATATATCGACCGATAAGGCGGTAAACCCCACAAGTATTATGGGTGCTTCTAAGCGGATGGCTGAATACGCAGGCATCGCCCTGAACAGCCAGAACAGAACCAAATTCATATCCGTCAGGTTTGGCAATGTGCTGGGAAGCCGGGGAAGTGTTATACCAATGTTTATCGAACAGATCAAAAAAGGCGGTCCGGTAACCGTTACGCATCCTGAAATGACGCGATATTTTATGACCATACCCGAAGCTGTTGCACTGGTATTGCAGGCGGCGACAATGGGCAAGGGCGGTGAAGTATTTGTTCTTGATATGGGCGAACCGGTTAAGATTTCAACGCTTGCTGAGGATCTTATTAAGCTGAATAATCTCGAGCCGTATGTTGATATTGATATTATCTATACAGGGCTGAGGCCGGGGGAAAAACTTTTTGAAGAGCTGCTGACTGCTGAAGAGGGCACAGATAAGACCTATCATGAAAAAATTTTCATGGCTCGCCAGCACTCGGTGTTTACCTTGACAGATATCGAGGAGATGATCAAAAATTTTGAAAACATGATCGTAAGCGGAGAGCCTGAGCTGATTAGAAACACTCTGGGGAAGTATATCGTTTTTTATGTTCCTCCCGCGGAAGCCTCCCCCGGGAGAAGGCTCAAGGTGGTGCAAAACGAGTAGCTGTTGGAGGTGCCTCCCGGATATTCCTGCATTCTTCCCGTTCTGCCGTGGAGCGGAAAAATAATTATTAATGCTCCTCACTCAAGGCTCAGGTGAAAATGTTTTAAAAGGTCTATACCTCTACCGGCATAAATCTTTAACCTGCCTGCTTGCTTAAAAAGAAAGGATGCTTTTTGATTGTCCGCTGGCTTTTGTATATAACGGCCCTTGTTTTTTTGAGTTGTACTATAGTTTTTCGCATCGCCGATATGGAGTTTAAAGTCGCATCATCTGCGGCTTTTTATCTGTTGCTCGGCGGCGCATTCGTCGGTGCAACTGTCTGCATAAAACAGCAGCGGCTTATTAAGTACATTCTTTTTCTCTACGGCGCGAGCTTTCCTTTTTATATCAACCATTCCTGGCGCGTTCACACGGCTATTTTCGAATTTTTCACCGCAATGCTGGCTGTCGCACTGTTGCTGACCACCATTAAAAATAACTCTTTCCGCAACAGGCTTAACCCTGTTGTTGCCTGGTTTTTCTTTTTATTTGCAGCCATTTGCTGTTTGTCGCTGCAGCTGTTGCCCGAACAGAACTTCTTTCAGCTTATGCGGCGGTCTTTTATGTCCTCTGCCATAACTGTTTTTAACGCACTGCCGTATGATCCACTTTATTCCGTGGCAGCTGTTTGGAGGCTGCTGCTTTTTATGGCTTTTGTTTCCGCGCTATCACTGCGGGAGGACTATGATAAGTGCTACCGGTTTGTATTCATTGGAGCACTGTGTGGCGGCCTGTGGGCTTCGCTTGTCGGGCTGCTTGAATATTTTAACATGATTAGTTTGCTCTGGTTCAGGCAGCAGTTGGATTTACGGCTGCAATCGGTCACGGGCAATCCTGGATGGTTTGCCGAATATTTGACCATGACCATCCCCTATATCCTCTTCGGATTCATATCGAAACGCGGGTGGAAATTAAAGGCCCTGCTTTTCGGGGTGATGATGCTGTTTGAGATTGCCATAATACTTACCGGGGCGCGTTCGGGCTGGCTGGCCTATCCGGTGACGCTTTTTTTCTGCTGGCTCTTTTTCTATCTTTCAAAAGATGCCGCCGAAGATGAAAAACTGCACAAAAAATTTCGGCTTGCCACCAGGGTCGCCCTATCCATTCCTTTAACCATAGCTGTGAGTTTATTTTTGGTGGTGGTTGTATTTGATAAGTTTCAAAAAAATATCGAGGCTGAGCTGACCATACATTCGCAGGATAGTCAGCTGAGTAGAGACTTGCGGATGCATACAATCAGGCAGAATGAATTAAAAAACAGATATGCCACTCTGTTTATGCCCGTGGAGAGAATAGCCATTGCCCAAGAGGCTCTGGCGCTGTGGCAGGAACGGCCCATGTTTGGCCTTGGATGGGAGAGCTATCGAGTGCATACCGGCATTATGGAGCAAATTCCCGAGTCGCTTTTTTCAAAAAACAGATATACTGATAAGCTATTTGATACCCCCCATAACTTTTATTTGCAATTGCTGATCGGCGTTGGCCTTGCCGGTTGTGTGCTGTGGCTGCTTCTGGCCGCTTATGGGTTTATTGTGGGAATGTCCGGATATTTTCGCTCCGGTATCACGGCCGCTATACCCGTTCTGCTTGCTCTGTACAGTTTTCATCAGTATGGACTGACGCAGGACCCCCCCTATATTTCCACCGTCTGGATGCTTGTTTTTTTAAATATTGGATATTTAATGGCTTTGCCTGTTGTGGCTGTTCCTGCGCGGGTGCAGAAGATTTCCCTCTGGCTTGCCCGGAGCTGTTGCGTACTTGTTGTCTGCGCGGGAGTTGCCTATGCCGAAGCGCGGTCCTCCAAGGATTTTGCTGCAAAGTATGGTTATGCAAACTATGGCCGTGAACAGAGTGACGATACTGTTTATGAAGGGTTTTATAAAAAAGAGCAAGACAAACAGGGTGATATCCGCTGGTCGGGCAAAAATTCCATAATGAGGTTTGAAGGCGATGGACTCTACCGTATAGACTATTTGGTGCCGACTAGGTATATTGAACAGGGGGCGCAGCGTATCAATTTCAGCCTTGACGGTACCATCGTAGCGCGAGATACATGCAGGCAGGCCGGATGGAAAACCCGTTATTTCTATGCTTCCGGCAATCCGCGCGAGCATGAACTTGAAATCATTGCCTCTGGGACCTGGAGTCCTGGATCTTCGAATTCCCAAATTCAAGATACTCGGCAGCTTTCAATTGCGGTGCGAACGCCGCTTGCCGCGGTAGACCTGAGCAACAGGGGTTGGGTTGCCGGGCTGTATTGGAAGGAGCCGGCTTCAGAGGCGATACCCGGCTGGCCTGAGGGCGTGGATACTGTGTTTCGCTGGATGAACGGTGTAAGCTGCGCTTTAGAATTGCCGCCCGAAGTCATTAGTATATATATCCGCAACGGGCATCCCAATTCGAAGAATTTTCAGTTGCGGGCGCATGTCAGCTTGAACGGAAAAAAGCCTCTCGTCGTTTTTTTTAAAACAGGCAAGTGGGTTGAATGCGCTGTGGGCGGGGTTGGTTCTGAGGGCAGGCTTGTGACAATAAATATTGACCGGACATGGAACGGCAGGCGCGTAGTTCAGAGAGAACCGGATCCCCGTGAACTCGGATTGATGGTTGCCGTACCGTTTATGGAGTATCGTTGATTGTTCGCTGTCGATTAGTAAGAAAAAACAATCCGGACGCAGGATGACAGAAAATTTTAGGATGGCCCATTTCAAAATTGCAAACCGTTTTTTTTTGCTATAATGGAACAGTTTTTGGCAGGTGACAAGGAGAATTGCCTGATATGAAAAAAACCCTCATATGCGGCATATCAGGTCAGGATGGCGCCTATCTGGCACGGCTTCTGCTTGGCAAGGGATACGATGTTCATGGCACCTCCCGTGACGCACAGATGTCAAGCTTCGGCAATCTGAACCTGCTTGGTATAAGAGAGCGGATTACTGTCCATTCCATGGCGCTCAATGATTTTCGCAGCGTTTTGCAGATATTGACCAGGGTCCAGCCCGATGAAGTATATAACCTTGCCGGGCAAAGTTCTGTTGGCCTTTCATTTGATCAGCCGGTTGAAACCCTGGAGAGCATCAGTGTGGGTGCGCTGAATCTGCTTGAGGCTATACGCTTTCTTGGCCGGCCGATAAAATTGTATAATGCCGGATCCAGCGAATGCTTTGGAAACACAGGAGGTGTTCCTGCCGATGAGCAGACTTCATTTCGGCCGCGCAGTCCCTATGCCGTTGCCAAGGCAACAGCTTTCTGGGAGGTTGCTAATTACCGCGAAGCATATAATCTTTTTGCCTGTACGGGCTTGCTCTTTAACCACGAATCGCCGCTTCGCCCAGAGCGCTTCGTTACCCGTAAAATCGTCAAGGCTGCCTGCCGTATTGCCGCGGGCAGCGATGAGAAACTTTATCTGGGGAACACATCCATTGCTCGTGATTGGGGTTGGGCACCGGAATATATGGAGGCTATTTGGCTTATGCTGCAGCAACCTGAACCGGAAGATTATGTTGTGGCAACAGGCGAAACCAATACTTTGGAGGAGTTTGTGGCAGCGGTATTTCGCCGCCTGGATCTTGACTGGAGAGATCATGTGCTGAGAGAGCAGGCTTTGCTGCGCCCTCTGGACATTATGGTGAGCCAGGCCAATACACAGAAGGCGCGTTTGCAATTGGGGTGGCAGGCAAAGCATAAAATGCAGGATGTGGTCAGAATGATGGTTGAGGAAGATCGGCTATTGCTAGCAGGGATTTGAAATCGCTAAGAGTCCTTTTTTTTCAGCGAGACCTAACCTGCGTAAGCGCTGGCATTGGCTGTTGAAATTTTTTGGCAGGAAAGACCATTTTATAATTGTAGGGAGTTTGAGGATGAATAAGTACTGTATGTTTTTGGCTGGTCTTTTGGTAGTCTTATTTGGCAGCTTCGCTTATTGCGAAGCAGAAGAACCGAATACGACGCATTCCCCCCGACAGGCCGTAGCAGAACAAAAGCAAGTCTCAAGCATTGAAGCTTTATCAACCACGGTATATCCCAAAGAAAAAACGAGGCATCTCCTGCCCCACAAGAGAGGGGATTTGCTTCATATAGCATTTGAAAAAGGATATATTGGAAAAGGGGTAAAGCTTGAGCCTGTGGTGTTGCACGAGACATACACCATAGAGGTGCTCGTGAAACCCTCAGGACGGCAGATTGCTTATGCCGCAATTTTGGGAAATCACTCGGCGGCAGGATCAGAAGGTTTTGTCGTCCAGCAGGATGGAAAGGATCAAGGCAATTTTCGTATGTCTTTTGGTGATGGAGAAAAGTTTTCCAAGAGTGACCTGTTCAAGCTTCAAGATGGATCCTGGCATTATCTTGTCGTGGTGGGTAACAACATGAATACACAGCATATCTATGTTGACGGCAGTCTTGTTGGCAAGTTTACTCCTATGAATAAGTTGAAAAACAGTTCATTGCCGCTCCAGATAGGAAATTGGATCATGGAAAATCGACCGTTCAGCGGCAGCATCGCTGAAGTTCGGATAGCAAATACATCGCTTTCGGAAAAGGATATTCGTATGAGATGGAATAAGCTTAAGCCTCAGCTGGAAAAGATGTGATGTTTCGCCATTCTTAAAAAGGTTTTCTGTTTAAAACCAGGGATTCATAAAATTAATTTCTATTATCTTTAAGAATAGAAAGAAATTCAGTCGGTTGGAGAAAATAAATGGGGCTCTGATACCGGCGACATAGAGGCTTTGCTTTTTTTGAGATACATTCAATCAGTTATATGTTTGAGATGATTTGCGTTTTTTTTTGCTTCATAAATGACCATGTGTTGAATGCAAGAGAACACTTTTAGCCTTATTCCAGGAGTTTATGTGTCCTTGCATCATCTGTGGTGATTGTAGTTTGCAACGAACCATTGACCTGATGAAAACAAGCATATTGCAAGGTTTATATTTTATCCTAAAACAGGATCGAGCCCCGGCGAAAAAGGTGATTTGCTTTCGGCAATTGGCAATGTCCCCGAAATAATAAAACCGCCGCCTTGTTTTTTTTATAGGGACTTTAAATCATGGCTAACCCCATCAAACTGAAATGCATTGTTTCCTCTATCATCAATCATGATGATGCAGTATCAACCATCACTATGACCCCATCTCGCCGTCTGCCTAATTTTAAGCCGGGCCAGTTTCTGCATCTGGCTCTTGATCCTTTTGATCCTACGGTTGGTTTTTGGCCGGAATCGCGTGTTTTTTCAATCGCGTCGATGCCCCTTGACCCCGATATAACCATTGCCTATGGGGTCAAAGGGGCGTTTACAAAGCGCATGCGCGAGGAACTCGCTGTAGGTAAAGAGGTATGGATTCGCCTTCCCTACGGCCATTTCGGCCTTGCCGCGAGCCCTGATGAAGAAATTATCCTGGTTGCAGGCGGCACCGGAATTACACCATTCAGCGCATTTATTTTGAATGAATTGTGGCGATCTTCCGGAATGGTCTTAAAGCTCGTCTATGGCGTAAAAAAACCAGATCTTTTTCTTTTTACGGACATGCTCATAGAGGCAATGTCACGGCTCAGCGGATTTAAACTCTTTGCTTTTTCTGAAGAAATATATGATAACAAAATGCTCTTTTCTATAAATAAGGGCAGTTTATCATTTGATAAAATCTGGGAAGCTGCGAATGATCCTGCGAGTGCAACTTTCTACCTTTCCGGTCCAGTCAACATGATCAACTCATTGAAAGCGGGGCTGAAAGAAAAAGGCATCAATCCGGAAAAAATAAAAATAGACGAGTGGGAATAATATGACCGAAGCAGAATTGAGACAAAAGGTCGCTGGACTTGTAGCGCAATTTCATAAAGTACGCAATGCGAAGCAGAGCTTCGTTCCCGGCACGACGCCTGTTCGTTATGCGGGGCGTGTTTTTGATGAAAAGGAACTCCAGGCCGCCGTTGAGGCCTCCCTTGATTTCTGGCTTACGGAGGGCCGGTTTGCCGAGGAGTTTCAGAGCGAACTGGCTGCCAAGGTCGGCGTTGAATACGCCCTTCTGACCAACTCCGGCTCTTCTGCTAATCTTCTGGCTCTGACCGCTCTCACCTCCCCGCTCCTGGGCGATCGCCGCTTGAAGCCCGGCGATGAAGTGATCACGGTGGCCGCCGGGTTTCCCACGACGGTAAACCCGATCATTTTGAACAATCTCATACCTGTGTTTGTAGATGTTGATATTCCGACCTATAATATCCAGGTCAATCAGATAGAAAAGGCTCTATCGCCAAAAACTAAAGCAATCTTCATAGCGCATACCCTTGGCAATCCCTTCAATCTGGATGAGGTCCTGGGCATAGCTGAAAAACATGGTCTCTTTCTGATAGAGGATTGTTGCGACGCTTTGGGCAGCACCTATAGAAGGGGAGCGGGCGGCGAACCCTTTGGTTCGTTCGTCGGTTCTTTTGGCCAGATTGCCACTTTTAGTTTTTATCCGGCCCATCACATCACCCTTGGTGAGGGTGGTGCTGTGTTAACCTCTGACGAAACCCTTGCGCGGATTATTCGTTCCCTGAAAGATTGGGGCCGTGATTGTTATTGCGGCCCGGGGGAAAACAACACCTGCGGCCGCCGGTTTTCTGGGCAATATGGGAACCTGCCCCCTGGGTATGATCATAAATATGTCTATTCCCATATCGGCTATAACCTAAAAGCCACGGACGTTCAGGCCGCTATCGGTGTCGAGCAGTTGAAGAAACTGGATTCGTTTTGCGCTGCCCGCCGCCGGAATTTTCAGCTATGGAAGGAAAGTTTCGGGAAATACGAAAAATATTTCCTGCTCCCCAAGGCTACGGAAGGCGCCGACCCGGCCTGGTTTGCCTTTCCGGTAACGGTACGAGCGGAGGCTGGTTTTAGCCGGACCGAATTAACAAACCATCTGAATACGCACCTGATCGAAACGCGCAACCTCTTCGGCGGTAATCTCCTGCGGCAACCGGCATATCTGAACATCGCCCACCGCCAAATCGGGGAACTGCCAAACACTGACTGCGTCATGAATGACAGCTTTTTTTTGGGCACGTACCCTGGCTTGGATAAAGAACAGATTGACTACACTATGGATAGTATAGAGCAGTTTATCTGCAATACGGCATTGAAAAAGAAGTGAAGCAATCCAAGGGAAAATAAAAATGTTTGATGGTTTTTATAAAGGGAAATCCGTCCTCGTCACCGGGCACACCGGGTTCAAGGGGTCCTGGCTTGCTCTTTGGCTGCATGAACTCAGGGCCCATGTCACCGGGTTTGCCCTGCCTCCCAATACCGAACCGAACCATTTTGATCTTATTGAATTAAAAAATATGGTCCACCATATCGAAGGAGATATTCGTGATCTGCAAGCCGTCACACAGGCCTTTGATAAGGCGAACCCGGAAATTGTCTTTCATCTGGCAGCCCAACCGCTGGTGAGGGATTCCTATGAAGATTCGAAAACCACTTTTGATACCAATATCGGGGGCACGGTCAATGTGCTGGAGGCTATCCGGCATTGTCCATCGGTGAAATCCGCCGTTGTCGTCACTTCCGATAAGTGTTATGAAAATCGGGAATGGGTCTGGGGGTACCGGGAAAACGACCCCATGGGCGGGCATGACCCCTATAGCGCCAGCAAGGGAGCCACGGAAATCGTTTGTGCCGCGTATCTTCGCTCCTATTTCGACAAAAACGGTCATGGTTCGCCTCTCGGTTTTGCTACTGCCCGGGCCGGCAATGTCATCGGCGGCGGCGACTGGGCAAAGGACAGAATAATTCCCGATTGCATTCGGGCCCTGTCCAAAGGCAAGCCGATTATTATTAGAAATCCGCACGCCACGCGGCCCTGGCAGCATGTCCTTGATCCCCTGTCTGGCTATCTTATCCTGGCACAACGGCTCGCTGAGAATCCCGGACACTTTTCGGGCTCATGGAATTTCGGGCCAGTTGAAGGTGGACAGATTAGAGTGCTTGAATTGGCGGAAAAATTTATTAAAGCCTGGGGGGGCGGCAATATAGAAATTCCGCCATCTCAAAACAAGGCCCCTCATGAAGCCCATCTTCTGAAGCTCTCTATTGATAAGGCCATGAATGAGCTTCACTGGCACCCAACACTGGACAGTGCCTCTGCGATAGACTGGACCGTAGAGTGGTATAAAGCCTGGGATAACAAAAAACAGCATTTGCGAGCAGCAACGATCAATCAGATACATGAATTTGAAAAAAAAAGAGAGGTAAAATAATGACGAAAAATATGCCCGTTGTAATTCTCTGTGGCGGCATGGGAACACGTTTACGTGAGGAAACGGAATACAAACCCAAACCGATGGTCGAAATTGGCGGCAAACCCATTGTTTGGCACATTATGAAAATTTATGCGCATTATGGATATAGGAAATTCATCCTGTGTCTGGGTTATAAGGGTAATGTTATCAAAGAGTATTTCCTTAACTATGAGGCAATGAGCAATGATGTGACGGTCTCTTTGGGGCGTGGCAACAGCAAAACATGTTATTTAAGCGATCATAAGGAACAAAATTTCGAAATCACCTTGGTTGATACCGGTTTGCATACCCTGACGGGCGGCCGGGTCAAGCGTATTGAAAAGTTTATTGATGCCGAAACATTCATGGTTACCTATGGTGATGGTCTGGCAAATATTGACATTGGCAAGCTCGTTGCATTTCACCAAAGCCACGGCAAGCTTGCAACTCTTACGGCCGCCCGTCCCCCGTCAAGATTTGGCATTCTTGAATTGACGAAGGAGAATCGTGTAGAGCAGTTTCGTGAAAAAGCGGAAACTGAATGGATCAATGGGGGCTTTTTGGTTTTTAACCGCCGTGTTTTCGATTATCTGGATTTGGGTAGAGATGGCTACCTTGAGCGAGAACTGATGGAAAAAATTTCGGCTGAAAAACAAATGATGGCCTTTAAGCATTCAGGTTTCTGGATCGGCATGGATACGTATCGCGAGTATGAGATGCTGAATCAAATGTGGGATAATAATAAAGCACCTTGGAAAATATGGTAAATGGAAATACGTTCACGAAAAATAAAATCCTAAAACAACAGTCGCATATACCTTATGGTTCCTGTTTATGGTAGACACGTCGAAAAAACGACATGTGAAAATGAAAGTTTCAAACTGCATTTGCTGATTTTCTTCATAAAATGGAACAGGTCTTATGTTGACCGTCACGGGCGGAGGCGCCCCGCACTTAAATAATGACTTCGGTTATACCTTTTGTCTGCATTGTACCGTGCTTACCATGAGCAGGCAGCCGTAATGGCTGCCAAAGCATATGGCAGGGGTAAAAACTTGCCGGGCAGGGCCTGTGTAACCTCGGTCCCGGGTGAACAAAGGATATCACGGGGCGCGTCTCGCACGCGGAGGTTCGTTTCCCGCGTACCCACACAGGTTTCTCTGCATGCTGATGGAACCCCTGAGTCAAAAAAAGGAGGGCTTTGACGTGAATATTCTGGTTTCTGATTACATTGCAAGCTATTTGAACGAAAAAGGCATCAAAAACATTTTTACGGTGGTGGGTGGTGGTGCGATGTATCTTAATGACTCATTCGGCCATCATAAAGGCCTCTCTGTTCTCTACCATCATCATGAGCAGGCGGCCGCCATCGCGGCCGAGAGCTATGCCCGCGTAACCAACAAACTGGCTGCGGTCTGCGTTACGTCCGGGCCCGGCGGCACGAATGCCCTTACCGGCGCATTGTGCGGATATATGGGGTCGATTCCCATGCTGATTTTTTCGGGTCAGGTTCGCTATTCCCTGACCGTGCGCGGCTCCGGGCTACCTCTGAGAACTGTCGGTGAACAGGAATTCGATATTTGTCGAGCTGCTGCCAGCATGACCAAGTACTGTGAAATGATCATCGAGCCGCATCGGGTCAAATATCATCTTGAAAAAGCGATTTTTCTTGCCACGTCAGGGCGACCAGGCCCGACCTGGCTTGACATCCCGATGGATATTCAAAACGCACGGATCGACCCTGACACGCTGGTAGGCTTTGATCCGCAAGAGTGCGCTCAAGATATTCCGTCCCCTGTCGCACCGGCTTTGGCCGCGGATATTCTTGACAGGGTTTATAAAGCAAAGCGCCCGGTGTTATATGTCGGCATGGGTATTCGTCTGGCCGGGGCCTACGACGCCTTCCTGCAGATGCTGGAGCGGTTGGACATACCTGTTGTCACCGGTATGAGCAGCGTCGACTTCGTTCCTAACGAGCATCCACTGTATGCCGGACGCGCGGGTATGACCGGCGACAGGGCAGGCAACTTTGCTGTTCAGAACAGCGATCTGCTGCTTTCTATCGGCAATCGCCTGAGCATGAAACACACCGGATACAACATTGAAACCTGGGCCCGGGGCGCCTACAAAATTGTCTGCGATATCGACCGGCATGAGCTTCAGCGAAGCTATCTCAAGATCGATCTTCCTATCTGGGCTGATGCTGGTGACCTGATTGCCAGGTTGACCGAATCTCTCAATGCGAGGAGCCCATCCGATCACCGGCATGCCGATTGGATCCAACAGTGCAGGTCGTGGGTCGCGACATACCCCGTGGTCACGCCGGATCAGTACCGAACGTCCGACGGCAAGGCCAATATTTATGTTTTCTATCACGAATTATCCAAGTTGCTGCAGAACAACGACATCCTCGTAACGACTTCCGGCATGTCGCGTGTCGTCGGACGACAGGCGATGATTATAAAGAAGGGGCAGCGTTTCATCGTGAATCATGCCACCTCGCCGATGGGCTACTGTTTACCTGCGGCCATCGGCGTTTGCGTGGCAAACAACAACCGACCGGTGACGCTGGTGACCGGTGAAGGTGGCTTTCAGATGAACATTCAGGAACTCCAGACGATCAAGCACAACAAGCTGCCAATCCGCATCATCGTCATCAACAACGAAGGCTATCACTCGATCCGGCAAACCCAACATGCTTTCTTCAAGGGCCACTCGTTGGTCGGTGTCGGTGACGAAAGCGGCGATTTGAGCTTTCCGGATTTGGAAAAAATCGCTCTTGCCTATGGCTTTTCGTATTTGTCCTGCCGCAACAACGAGGATCTGGGCCCGGTACTGAAACAATTGGTATCCGCCGAGAGTCATGTCATCTGCGAGGTTTATGTTACCACGGCCCAGGCAACCCAACCAAAGACCGCGAACAAGCGCCTCGACGACGGCCGCATGGTCTCGGCGCCGCTGGAGGATATGGCGCCGTTTCTTTCCCGCGAGGAATTGAGGGCCAACATGTTCATCCCGTTGATTGATGAATCGTAAGGGTAAAGCGCAATATTAGGTTTAGGTTTTTCGCATTTGATAAGGAATTTTGTGAATATATGAATCCTAAAGTTGATCAACTACCCGAGACGAATCCAGTCATCAGTGACGATATCCTAGAAATTGTTGACTCGCAGTTGCCGTGGGAACGTTTTCGCAAGCAGAGGATTCTTGTAACAGGCGGCGGCGGCTTTCTGGCTGCATATTTGGTGAAGGCGCTGTTAGCCGCCAATATCCGATTTGGGTTGATGGCAAAGGTCATTTGTGTAGCTCGCGGTGAATCAAGCATCAGCAGGCGGCTGAAGGACTGGGTTGGCGAGCCGGGGTTTGAGTATTTCCGGCATAATGTTGCGGAACCTTTACCCGCAGATTTTCCGCGGGCGGATTACATCATCCACGCCGCAAGCCAGGCGAGCCCAAAGTATTACGGTACTGACCCGGTCGGCACGTTGCTTCCAAATGCCCTTGGCACAGCCTGCTTGCTCGATCATGCCAGGAAAACAGAGGCTAAGAGGTTTCTCTTTTTTAGCAGTGGCAGTGTCTACGGACAACAGCCAACAGAAAAAGCCTGTATCTCGGAAAGCGATTATGGCGCCCTCGATCCGATGAACATTCGCTCCTGTTACGGCGAGAGCAAGCGGATCGGTGAAACTATGTGCGTCTCATGGGCTCATCAGTACGGTGTCTACACAAGTGTGGTAAGACCATTTCATACCTATGGTCCCGGCGTAGCGCTAGATGACGGGAGAGTTTTTGCTGATTTTGTTGCTGACGTGGTGGCCGGTCGAGATATTGTCATGAAAAGTGACGGGGGAGCCAGCCGGGCCTTTTGTTACATTTCCGATGCTACGATTGCATTTCTGACCGTGCTGTTGACGGGAGGAAAAGGTGAAGCATACAATGTTGGCAATCCGAGCGCAGCGGTATCGGTCCGTGAGTTGGCAGAACTAATTGCGACATTGTTTCCCGAAAGGGGAATTGGCGTGCAATGTGGAAATCATTCCATCGGCAATGCCTATCTTAGAAGCCCGGTGATGCGATCCTGTCCCTCGATTGAAAAAGTTAAACAATTAAGCTGGGAGCCCGTCATTGGTGTTCGGGAGGGTTTTCGGCGAACCCTTTTGTCTTTTTTTTAATCCTACGTGCGGAGGTCTATGTATGTCAAACGCAATCGAGCAAGAGCGCAGAGGGTACTTTGAGGGTGATATGGAAAAACCAGAATACATCAAAGAGATGTATCGGAAATGGCACTCGACCCTTTTTGAGTATTCTGAAAGTCTGGCATTGACTAATATAAGAAAAATCGAAATCGAAGCCGGGCAGGTCGTGGTTACGACGAGAGACCGCGGAATCAGGCTTGCCTGTATCCCCGGAGACTACCGCATTGCGCCGATCCATATCCTTAATTTTTATGACCACGAGAAGGACGAATCGCAGATGATCGAAAAGCTCGTAGATGATGAAGCGACCGTTTTCGATGTCGGCGCGAATATCGGCTGGTATTCAATTAATTTGGCCGTCTCCCGCAGAAACTCGAAAATTTATGCTTTCGAACCAATACCAAGAACCTATTCCTATCTCGAAAAGAATGTCGGCCTAAACGGACTGACAAATGTTTTTCCGCAAAATTTCGGGTTCTCAAAGGAAGCTGGCGAGGTTCCGTTTTATTACTATCCGGAGGGCTCAGGGAATGCCTCAATGGCCAACCTGACAGGCCGCACAGATTTGGAAACAGTGACCAGCCAGCTCCGCACCCTGGACTCGTTCGCGAAGGAGATGGGCGCAACAGTAGACTTCATTAAATGCGATGTTGAAGGAGCGGAACTGTTTGTTTTTCAGGGTGCGCTAGAAACGTTGCAGACTCAACAGCCTGTTATCGCAACTGAAATGCTTCGAAAATGGGCTGCTAAATATGATTATCACCCCAACAAAATAATTTCGTTATTGTCAGAGCTTGGGTACAGTTGTTTTACAACGGATGGACAACATCTATTCCCATTTAAAATAATGGATGAGAGTACAGTAGAGACCAATTTTTTCTTTTTGCATGAAGATAAACATGTTGATATAATAAATTTATATACTTCCTTGTAGATAAAGTTTTTATGCATAAGTATGCCGTTTGAAACGATTGAAAATATATTGGTGACATAAGAGATTTTAGAAGCCGATAGATATGAAAATTTTTTAAACATCTGACACGGTCACGACAAAGGAACGATATATCCCTTGGACATTGAGGTCGTGTAACATGCAGCATCAGGCAGATCATTAAGCGGAATAAGTTTATCAGAAGGTTATTGGTTTTTGTCCGTAGATCCCCTCTGCATTTTTTACCGTTACTTTGATTAAAAAACTTTTATCCTTGGGCGGCAGCATAGCTGTAAATATGCAGAGATTATTGAATGGCCCTTCCTTCTGTTGTATCTATTTTGAAACTTTTTCATCGTTTTCGCCGCTTTGCCGGCGTTGATCGCGCTGTTTTTTATTCTATTCTTGCGAGGGCTTTTTCAACTGCCGGAAGCCTTATTACCATTCCGCTGATTCTTACGCGCTTGACCCCGGTCGAGCAGGGCTTTTATTATACCTTTGGCAGCATACTGGCTCTGCAGGTTTTTCTTGAAATGGGGTTTGGCGCCGTAGCTGTTCAGATGGTAGCCCATGAGGCTGCGCATCTGAAGATTGATTTGAAGTCAGGGATATCAGGGCAGCCTTTGCATCTCGATCGTTTTTCTGCGACTATTCGTTTTATTCGAAACTGGTACAGTGTATTATCCCTTCTGGTAGGCGCTTTTCTTTTTCCCGCGGGCTTTTGGTTTTTTTCTACTTCAGCGGGTGGGGCATCAGCCACATGGCTCGGCCCATGGACAATCATGGTCCTGAGCACAGCCGGCGGCGTATTCGTGCGCAGCCTCAGTTCAATGATAGAGGGAATGGGTTTTGTCGCCGAATCCATTCGTGTAAACTTGTGGGGCGGCGCCATGCAGATTCTTTTGACCATTGTGGGATTAACGGCCGGATTGCGTTTGTATGCAGCACCTCTGGCCGGCGCTGTTGCGCTGAGCATCAATTTTGCATTTGCCTGGCATTTGCTGTATGCCGTCATTCGAAGCACGGGACATTACGGCAAAGATGTTCGTATCGATTGGATGCATGACGTGTTCCCCTATCAATGGCGTATTGCTTTGAGCTGGGTTTCAGGCTGGTTTATTTTCAGCGCGATGATGCCGGTCGTCTTTCGCCAGTTAGGGCCGGAAGAGGCCGGCCGCTTTGGCTTGGCCATGAGTATTTCGGGCTTTATTAATACGCTTGCAATGAACTGGACATCTACGAAATCTGCGATATGGGGGCACATGGCTTCACGAAAAGAATGGAAGTCAATGGATAAGCTTTTCTGGAAGGTAACGCCACTGGCAGTAGGGATTGCGGCGCTTGCTTCCATCATGGCGCTCCTTTTGGTGCCGCATTTGGGGGAATGGATCCCTCGTTTTTCAGGACGAGTGCCTGAATGGCCCGTTCTTTTCATGCTCTGCGCGGTAACGGTCATGAACCAGATTGTATTTGCCGAGGCATTCTATCTCAGGGCGCATAAGCGCGAACCATTTCTGGCGAATTCGATTTTCATTGGTGTGGCTATGGCTGTCGGCCTTTTTTGTTTTCCGCATTCATCTGCCTTTTCTGTTTCCGCCATGTATGCACTGTGCATATGCGGGAGCCTCATCTGGGCAAGCATCATATTTATTTATTGCCGTTCCCATTGGCATAGCCCCGATAGAGAAAATGCGAAGCAATGCTTATGAGATTTTCCACAACCCAAAAGTTTGAACGCAGGATACGCTCCTCAATGCAATTGCAGAAGCTTTGAAAATCAGTAGTACTCTCGGGATGCCCTTGGATGGTGTATGTCTTGTGCCTATGGAGCATCCTAAACTTATATTGCTTAATCTGGAATTATGAAAAAAAAAATTTCATTTATTTTTGGAACCCGCCCCGAGGCAATCAAGCTTTGTCCGTTGATTACCGCCATGCAGGCTCATCCGGCCATGAAGCCGCATGTTTGCGTTACCGGCCAACACCGCGAGATGCTTGATCAGGTGCTGGTGGTTTTCGAAGTTGTGCCGGATGTTGATCTTTCTCTGATGCAACAACGCCAGACCCTGGGTGGACTGACCTCTCGCGCAATTGCCTCTATTGACGCTTATCTGGCTGAACATAAGCCGGACATGGTGATCGTTCAGGGTGATACGACAACGGCTTTTTGCGCTGCTTTGTCCGCTTTTTATCATAAAATTCCCGTTGCACATGTTGAAGCCGGTCTGCGCACGTGGAACAGATATTCACCTTTTCCGGAAGAGATGAACCGCGTTTTGGTCACACGTCTGGCAGAACTTCATTTTGTGCCGACAATGATGTCGCGCGATAATTTGCTTAAGGATGGCATACTCTCGGATCGTATTTTTGTTACCGGCAATACTGTCATCGATGCGCTGCTGACCGCGGTTGAAAAAGTTAAATGTAATTCGCCGGATATTCCGAGTTTGCCTTCTTTTTTGATGAACAGCGCCTTGGACAACCCGTTGGTCCTGATAACCGGTCACCGCCGCGAAAATTTCGGTAAGGGTTTTGAAAACATCTGCCATGCAATTGCTGAACTCGCCCGGCGCTTTCCAGAAACGCATTTTGTTTACCCGGTTCATTTGAACCCCAGCGTTCGCGAACCGGTCTATCGTATTCTCAATCAGTCTGCGATTGGTGCTGCTTTATTAGCAGTAAAAAATATTCACCTTATAGAGCCTCTCAGCTATTTGCCCTTTATTCGTATAATGGACCGAGCCATGCTGATTCTGACCGATTCGGGAGGTGTTCAGGAGGAAGCCCCGAGCTTGGGAAAACCAGTCCTAGTGATGCGCGATACGACCGAACGCCCCGAGGCGGTCGCAATGGGTACGGCCAAGCTGGTCGGTACTGATGTTGAGAGCATAGTGGAGAATGTCTCCGTTTTGCTGACCGATCGTGTTGCCTATGAAGCGATGGCTAATGCTGTCAATCCTTATGGTGATGGACGGGCCTGCGGTCGGATTATAGGTGTATGTGCACAAATTTTATCTGGTGTGAAGGTGCGACCAACAGAGCAGGGAAAGTTTTAGTTCAAAGTGAGGCACAAGAATTGCCCAGCGGTATCGCCAATATTTGTATGCAGGAAGTTTGTTTGAATAGCAGTGTTCTTCAAAAATAGTGTTCGCGATGCGTTTTCGTTTTGATGAGGCCTTGTGTAATGCAGAACCTGCATGAGCCCTTTTTAAAAATAAATCTGTAGCGATGTCCATAGCCGGAGCTGTTAATGCCCAAGAACCGAGCAGCATCTCGCGCCGATATGTTGAATAAAATAATTCAATTTCTGTTGCTTTTATGATTATTTATGATATAATTTTTAATTTTGTTCTAAATTTACGTGATGCAGGCAAATGAGTCCAAAAAATACTTTTTTTCTGGCCGTTGATCTCAGTACGAGAATTGGTTACCCATAGTTTTAAAGAAGTCTTTAAATGTTTGTTAAAATAAGCTTTTATAGATAGTTAGCTCCGATCAACGAGCACTTTAAATGTTTTGTCCATAACCGACATATGCCCTTGATGAATCTGATAGCTATTTATGCTGCTTATGCCTGGACTGAGGCTATCACGTAAATTTAGAACAAAGTCTAATTTTTAAAATTTATTGTTTCTGTTAATACGTTAACCTAGAATGGTTCATGCCGAAGCGCTGTGGGTATGGATTTTCAAGGTGCAAGAGTAATGGCCCGCAGAGGAAATAAAAAAGAATGTTAGACGGATGTGACCGAGGACTGCAGGCCTTGAAAGTGTAAGCCGCAGTCTGTTGTTTCTTGATGGGGAAAAAGAATGCATGTTTTTGTGCTTGGGCGCAACCGTTGAGGCTTTATAGATGACAGCATTTTTTGATATGGTGGAAACCTTTGGTCACAATTACTGCAAAATGGGTGATGGAATTTTTAGCGTATCAAGATGCCGAGGTAACTAACACGGAGGTTTTACGATGACTTGCTCGGACAAGATGCCCCTACCGCTGCTGACCATCTGTATGCCTACGTACAACCGGATCAGGAATCTGGAGAAGACACTTGCGGTGATCCTTCCCTGGTGCATTGGGAAAGACCAGGTTGAGCTAGCAATAAGCGATAACGGGTCTTCCGATGGCACTGGCGAATATCTCATGCAAGTCCAGAAAGTTTATCCGCAGATTCGACTGCGGCTCAATGAGACGAATAGGGGCTTTAGCCGGAATGTGCTTGACTGCATGTCCATGGCAACAGGAGAGTACATCCACTTCACGGCTGATGACGATCTGCCAGATGCGGACGCTTTTGATCATTTAGTAGCTCTTCTTGCCACAGGGAAGCCTGATGCCGTCATATCGAATTATCACATTCGCTACTGTCGTACTGATACTTTTTTCCAGGCGCTGCCTAAAGAGTCTGCCTCATTCGACCGAATTGAAGCATTGTTGGCCTATGTTGGCCATCACGTGACATTTATGTCTACCATAACTTTCAGGAGGACTGTTCCTGACCCCGGTTCTTTTTTTAAGTTCGAAGGGCTGGCGTTTATGCATCTTGCTGTGCTTTTGGATGCTATGGCTGGAAAGCGCGGAACCTTTCTCTATGACAGCATTCCCCTTGTTGTCGCGACTGATGAGAATGCGCCGAATTACTGTCTTGTTGATCTGTTTTCGAATCTGCTGATTCGCTGCTTTGAGATCAGACAAGACAAACTGGACATTAAGGAGCTCCTGCCCTTTTTCCGTTCGGTTGCTCTTTTCTTGGGCGGCAGTGGTGTTTCCACAAGAAACTGGTATGGACGCGATAAGGTTTTACGCAGGTTGTGCGGATGGAGGTTGTTTTTTGATTGGCGCTTCGTTGTAAATGTGCTCGCCCTGCAGCCCATGATGCGCGCCACCCCTGCCTGGCTGCGGTTTGGTCTTGCTAGAATGGTTCACAGGGTTGGCCTGCATCCGATTCGCAGCATCTCACCGTAGGGGAACAGACGTGCAACCCGGAGATAGATTGACTGATGCTTCATTTTTTTAGCGGCAATAAGGGGCTTTCCCGAAGGCGCGTGTGTGTGGTGTCATCACATAATCCTCTACGCGCTTATGGGGCTATAATTTATTTATGCCAGGCTCTGGCTGACCGTGGGGTTTCTGTTGAGCTATTCGCACCTATACCCCTAGGCATGCTGTCGGAGGTTGCAGGTAGGCCCTTTTGTGTGCATTCGTTTTTCTCGCGAGCTTACTGGCGAATCCCCCGCCTTCGGTCTTGGCTTTGCCATATGGATTTGGCGCTTCGCTTTCTTTTTTCCAGTGATGTTCTGGTCTTTGAAGGGGAGGCGTTTTTTCTTGTCGGGGTGTTAGTTAAATATCTTTTTCCAACACGTCCTTTTGTTAATTATTGTATGGAGTACCTTACGGTTGAGGAACAACCAAGGTTTACTCGTGTCCTGAAAAGATATGAGCGATATGCCGACAGGCCAGACCTTGTGTTGGATGTAGAATCCCACCGGGCCGCTGCCAGACAATATCGCTATCGACTTACCAAGCAGCCGCTGGTGATACCAAACACCCTGCCACATTCCGAGGTGCCACCACCAGCGCCCAGAGGGTCACTTGCGGCACTTGCTGGCGCTGTGTTCCCGACTGGTGTACCGGTGCTGGTTTACGCCGGTGGTATTCATGCTGGAACGGGTATGGAGGCGGTCATATCGGCATTGAGTTGTCTTTCCAATCCGGTTTGTTTTCTTGCATTCTGCAATGCGGAGGACCAGGCAGTGGCGCATTTTCGCAGCAGGGTGGAGGCGGTGCTGGGCCGGCGCATGACCCGCATACTATCATCGGTTCCTCGATTCCAGCTCCTATCCTGCATCGCAGAAGCTGATGCAGGGCTGGTGTACTACCCTGTCTCTGTGGAGAAATCATTCAACCAGCGGTATTGCGCACCCGCCAAGTTTTTTGAGTATGTCTCGGTCGGTCTTCCTGTGGTCGCATCCAGCAATCCCAGTCTCGTTGATTTGATTGATCATTACGGTGTTGGTGACTACGCCTCCGACGACACTCCGGAGGCGCTGACAGCAGTGCTGGAGAGTTTTATGTTTGATAGCGCCCGGCTGAGGCAGTGCAGGCAGAACGCGGTGAGGGTTTTTCGCTCGGATCTATGCTATGAATTAAAAGCGCAAGAAGCGCTGGCACGTATTGAGGAGATGACGCTGCTGCGAGGCTGACAATTTTCGCTGTCCGTTCCCGGCGGTTTCTGGAGCTTTTATATTAAATGGTAATTATATGCAAAAAGAGTAAAATGTTTTTATGTGCTGAGGGTATAAAACAATGTATGGCTGGCTGGCATTGTTTTTTTATTAAAATAAAAGACGGCTCCATAGCCTGTATGGCGGCTTGTCTTGATTGGCTGCGAAACACAGAAGCGGGCTGACTTCGCGAGGTTGTCATATGGATATTTCTAGGCAACCGATCTGTGTTCAAGCATGGCATGCAGGAAATATTTTGTTCAAGGAACATCAAAAGCATTATGGGCGTATCCGTTATTATCGTAAGTTATAATACCTGTGCACTTCTGCGCAACTGTCTTGCCAGCGTGCAGGAGAAGACCATTGGCATCGACTACGATGTTTTCGTCGTTGATAACGCATCAGGCGATGGCAGCTGCGAGATGGTGGCGCAGGAGTTCCCCACGGTTCGCCTAATCAAGAATAGCGAGAACCAGGGCTTTGCTAAAGCCAATAACCAGGCTATCCTGATGGCCGGGGGCGAATACGTTTTGTTGCTCAACTCCGACACTGTTCTGGAGAATAACGCCATCGGCCTGATGCACGACTTCATGCAGGAGCACCCCCGAGCTGCCGTTTGCGGTCCGCTTTTGTTGAATGCCGACAAGACCGTCCAGCGGTCCATCGATATCCACCCTATGTTTTTTCATCGTCTTGTATCGAACCGTGCCCGAATTAGTTGGCTGGTGCGCGATAAGTATCATCCTGATGTCTTTCCTTATTCTCAGAGCCATCGTATCAGCGACGGTTGGCTTACCGGGGCTGTCTTGATGATTCGCAGGGTTGTGTTCCCTGAGGTGGGGCTTTTTGACGAGACATATCATTTTTATAATGAAGATGCAGACTGGGGGTTGGCCGTCTCCCGTTCGGGATGGGAGACATGGTTGGTTCCTGCAGCGGTAGTGACGCATTTTCTGGGAGGGTCTCCCAAAGCACGATTGCCTGAACAGGAGATTTCATTTAAGCTGCAATGTCTACGCCAGAACAGGTACTATTTTTGGAAAAACTCAGGATTTGTACGATACTGTGTTTTCCGTTTTTTGACCTTTTTCGTTTATGCAGTAAATCTGATGCGTAGAGTAATCATGGCAGCGGTCAGTCCGCCTGACAAGCGTTCATCAGCGATTTTCAAGATGCGCCTTGGCTGGAAGATGTTTCTTGCAACAATTGAACCTGAAGGGAAAAAAGCCAACTGAAAGCGATGTTAAGAGCATGCATTCTATAACGACAGTTAACGGCAGAACACGGTACCGCAGGCCTTCGGTGTATTGCGATTGGTTTCTCTCTGGCTGGTTTCGGTTATCGGTAGCGGGGCCCGTGTTTGTTGCTGTGGTGATCGGACTTATAACAGGAGCCCCGGAGACCTATATACTGGGGCAGGTTGTGCTGGGCTTCAGCGTCTTTATAGCGCTATCGTTTCTTGCAGATCGACCGCTGATCAACCCGATTCAGGCCTTTGTGTTAATGTTTTACTGGTGGCTGGGCATTGGCCCGGCTGCCATCTCAGCCTTTAAAGTATTAGCCGGTTTTAATAAGCAGGCACTGGAAGTGCAGGTGGCTGCCATGGAATCGCTGTGGCTTTTGTCGTTTGGTGTGATCATCTATGCCGTTTTTGCGAGGGCAACACTTCGGTGGTTTTCCGGAACGGGTTGGTCTGCCCGGTTTCTACTGCCCGCCGGAGACAATTTTTCCACCAAAGCTCTTGTTATCTATATGGCCGTAACATTTATTGCTGATTGGATGCTTTTATTTTTGGCAAACATGGGGATCATAGGACGTGAGGAAACGTCCATTTTAGGAGGCTCCAAGACGACGATTTGGTGGATCGGCGTGATTGCGGCTGTGGCTCTGATAAACCCCCTGCTGAAATCCTCACTCATGGTTTATCTGACTGAGCCATGGAAAACTATTCCTTTCATTGTCAAAATCCTGCTGGTCTATACAGTATTTCAGACATTTTTATTCGCTCTGTATGGCGGTTGGAAAGGCCCAATCGCCTTTTTGTGCGCCTACTATGTTATTGCCTATATGTCACGGTTTCAGCACCCTCCCTGGGCGGTCATCATTGTTGCCGTTACGCTTTTTGTATTAGTCATTGCGCCTTATGTGAGTTATGGCAGGCATAAAGCCGCACTTTCTAAAGTACAGACTTCATGGGAGCGAACTGAAGTGTTTCGTGATGTGCTTCAAAATCCCGAACTGTTTCTGCCGAACATTGACCGGGAGATAGATGTTTCAGTGCTTTTTCGAGGCATCGCTCCGCTGGCTGCAGAGATGACGCGGCGGAATAGCCTTTTGGAAGGGGAGTGGGGTGGTGAAACAATACTGTGGGGTTTAGAGATAGTTGTTCCGCGAGCCATCCTGCCAGAAAAACGAAACATGAATATCGGGAATTTTTTTGCGCGGACGGTTGGTGCAGACATCGGTGTCACGAGTAGATATCAAACCGTCACAAACATATCAATGACCATTCCCTTTGAATGTGTTGGTAATTTCGGATGGTTCGGCGGTGTTTTATCGTTTGGGATACTCGGTATTTTCTGGCCCCTGTTCTGTGTCTGGCTACTCACGCCAGACCGCTTGCACAGCCATCCTTTGACCCCATTTTGCATAATACTCGGCATTACTGTTGAGGGAGCATTCGGACATTGGCTTGCTAATCTTAGAGGATATATTATCCCGATAGCGGTATTGTTTTTTATTAATAGAGTAATCCTTCGCGGCAAGGTGTAGGCTGGCGTGCTGGTGCAAGCAATGATTGCACCAGGTCTGGAGGGTGCTTTTTATTTGAAGTGTGTTTTTTCGCTGAAAACGGCGCTTTTACGATTTGGTTCCTTCTGTAGGCAACCATAACCGGAGTCATGTTGCACAGATCCACAGAGGAGCTCTCAATCAGCAGCTGGTGATTGAGACAATTAAACGGTTGTGAACAGCTTCGGCAATATCAGGTGTAGCCTGAGCTTTATGTGCAGGGGTTCATAATGGACGGGCTGGCTGGCAACGGCCAACACTACACGGGGGGCTATCATTTGCCGCTGCTATGGTTGGGTAGTATCAGCGAAAACGGTCGTGACTCCGCTTTATTTTATCAAGTGCGACGAACATGGACAATATGCAGAAAATACTCATTTATCATATCGGATCGCTTGGCGACACTCTGGTAGCCATACCGGCTCTTCGTGTAGTTCGCATGAATTATCCGCAGGCGTATATCACGATGATGACAGATGATCAGCCGGGGCGGCGACTGGTTCAGGCGAACGATATCCTTAATGGTTCCGGTCTGATTGATGACTACATTCTTTATAGTGCCGGCAGCCAACTGTCGCTTGTTCGACTGTTGCTTCGCTTACGGCATGAGAAGTTTGACGGTCTCATCTACCTGATACGCATTACTCATGGCGGTCGGAGGCTGTTTCGCGATAAGCTTTATTTTAAATTGGCTGGCATCAAGCGGTTTTTTTGTTTGCAGGGAGGGGCAAATCCGTATGAGATTTCATCCGGGTCTGTACTGCCTCGTATGCCGCATGTAACCGATATTTTTTTGAGCAGACTTGCCGCTTCCGGCATGGAAGTATCGCTTGACGGCGACGGCAAAAGGCATTTGCGTATCGGCGCACATGAATGCGATGAGGTTGAGCGCTGGCTGGCGGAGCTTCCGTCGTCCAGGGGGCGAAAGTGGATCGGCGTCGGCATCGGCGGTAAAATGGCCGTTAAAATATGGCCGCTTGAAAGATATGAGCGTTTGGTCGATCGTCTTATCGAGACCTGTGATGTCTGGCCTGTGGTATTCGGGGGGCCGGAAAGCCTGGCCGACGGGCATAAGCTTGTCGGGCACTGGAAGCGCGGTTACGTGGCCTGCGGGGCACTGGGGATACGGGCGGCTATAGAGGCGCTCTCGCGGTGCAGTCTTTTTGTCGGAAATGACACGGGCACCATACACATGGCAGCGGCAGCAGGAGTCCGCTGTGTCGGCGTGTATTCCTCTCGCGACTATCCGGGCCTGTGGGAGCCTTACGGCAGCGGCCATATTGTTTTTCGGACCCCGCTCCCTTGTGAGGGATGCATGCTTGAGGAGTGTGCTGCTCAACATATGAAATGCATTCTTTCCATTTCTGTTGAACCGGTGTTCCAAGCCTGCCGGACGATTATTGAAGAAGAAGCTGGGAGAAAAGTCTAAATAAGCGCAAACGATTCGCGGAATTAATATATGGACGAGATCACGGTCAATAAGATTATAAGCCTTGGCACGCCGAAAGTGCTCCTCGTGGGCGATTTTATGCTGGATGCCTATGTTTATGGAAACGCCGAGCGGATTAGTCCGGAGGCTCCCGTGCCGGTTCTGAAAGTTGTCAAGAGGGAGTATCGCTGCGGAGGCGCCGCATCGGTAGCGGCGGCACTGTCGGCACTTGGTGCGAAACCGGTATGCCTTGGCGTGCTCGGCGATGATAGCCGGGGCGACCGGCTGGTGGCGATGCTGCAGGCTATGGGGGCGGATACCACGGGGCTGCTTCGTATGGAGGATCGATCGACTATCACCAAGCAGCGGCTAGTGGGCCTCGCACAGCACCGTCACCAGCAGCAATTGATGCGAGTCGACGATGAGAGTGATGTGCCGCTTGTGGCGCCGGTCATGGAGGCGCTGGTGGCCGCATACAGGAATCGCCTTGCTGAAGCCGATGTGGTATGCCTTCAGGACTACGGAAAGGGGGTTCTTGCAAAGGCTCTTTCACAGGCATTCATCGTGCTGGCGCGCGAGGCGAACAAGCCGACGCTTGTGGATCCATACGCTGCTGCCGACTATGATCAGTACCGTGGCGCAAGCCTGATCACGCCGAACCGGTTTGAAGCCTCCCGGGCGGCTGGCTTCGCTATCGATACGAAGGAGGATGCTGGCCGGGCCGCGGAGTTTTTTCTGCATGCATTTGATTTTGGCGCCGTGATCATTACGCTGGACCGGGACGGGGCCTTTGTGAAGGCAGCTGATGTGGCGGCGCTGGTGCCTACGCGGGCGAAAAGCGTGTACGATGTGACCGGGGCAGGCGATGTGGTGCTGGCGGCATTAGCTGTTGGGCTGGCTGCGCATTGGGGCTGGCTGGCAGCTGCGCAGCTTGCCAATTTGGCAGCCGGGATTGCTGTCGGAAAGTTTGGCACCGCAACTGTTACGATTGACGAGATCGTCCACGAACGGGTTTTGCTGAGCATGGGCAAAGCCGGCAAGGTGCTGCCTTTGGATTTGCTGCTGCAGGTTCTGGCATGGCACCGCAGCCATAGTGAAACCATCGTTTTTACGAGCGGGTGTTATGATGTGCTGCAGGGGGGGCATATCAGTTATCTGAATTTTTGCAGGGAACAGGGGGCAGTGGTTGTCATCGGGCTGAACAGCGATTTTTCGGTTCGGCAATTAAAAGGCCCTCCATATCCAATCAACACGCAAAACGACAGAGCCGCCGTGCTGGCCGCGCTTCAAGCTGTCGACTATATTGTCCTGATTGATGATTCCAGTGTTTTTGATCTGGTAAAAGCAATTCGGCCCGATGTCCTTATTAAGGGAGCTGAGCCCGGGGCTGACAGTAATGTAGTGGGACGTGAATTCGTCGAGTCGTGCGGCGGTAAAGTGCTAATAGCTCCTTTCGTGGAGGAAAGTACCGCGGCAACAAGCGTTGAGAAGAGCCTTTCCCGGGAGGCAAGACAGCAGTTATGATGCGCCCCGGCAGAGAGCATAAATCTGTCCGTATCAAGTAAAGTTGTCAGTTTGAGCAGTTTTAGAAAGCCGTTTTTTTTGGCCAGGACAGCCCGGTCAACGTCGATAGGCTGTGTATGCCGCATCCTGAAGTCCTTGCACTGCAGACTCAGAGCTTTCTGCGGCAGATATGTGCATTGCGGCCATAATATTTTTTATGATACAGAGGGAAAAGGGATATGCACAAGAAGACGGAGAGACAGGCATTTAACGCCCTGATTGATCTAAGGATACATGGGTTTATAGGGGTCCTTTCTCAATTGGATTCTGCCGCGAGGGATGCTCTGGGTGTTGCCGCTCATATGCTGGTTGATTGTTTGAGTAGCGGCGGGACCGTTTTTGTTTGCGGGAACGGAGGCTCAGCCGCCGATGCGCAGCATATATCCGGCGAACTGGCAGGCCGTTTTCTGCGCGATCGGCGGGCGCTGCGTTGTATAGCACTGAGCGTCGACTCGTCCGTGCTCACAGCTGTCGGAAACGACTATGGTTTTGACCAGATATTTTCACGTCAGGTTGGGGCTTACGTTCGGCCGGGCGACGTCTTGTGGTGTCTGAGCACCAGCGGCAACAGCCCGAATCTCCTTGAAGCTGCCAGAAAGGCCAAAAGTATTGGCGCAGCGGTTCTTGGTTTTACCGGTAGGGGCGGCGGTAAACTTGGCCCGCTTTGCGATGTATGTTTTAGTGTTCCTGCGGAGAGGTCGTACGACATTCAGCAAGTCCAGCAATTGGCCTATCATGTGCTTTGTGAATTTGTGGAGAAAGAATGTTGTGAGTGACCTGCATGAAAAGATCGAAACGCGCAGCAGGGATGCTGGAAATCCGGTTGAGTTTAGCAGGCAAGGATTTCGCAGGCGCCTATTGCTATTCAGAGAAAAGTGCCGGCCCACGAGGTCTGAATGTTGAGCTGTGACAATGCCTAAACCAATAATACTGACTTCCATACCCTGGTACCTGCCCGGGTTTAAAGCAGGCGGCCCGGTTCAAACGGTTGCGAACATGGTGTCGGTTCTCAGCGATGATTTCGATTTCCGCATCGTCACAGCCGATAGAGACTTTAAAGATAAGGGGTCATATCCGGATGTGGTCGTTGATGACTGGAATCAGGTCGGCAGGGCTAAAGTGTTGTACTGCTCGCCAGATAAGCGGTCGCTGCTGTTTTGGGTGCGTCTTCTCAGGGGGATTCCGTATGATGTGCTGTATTTGAACAGCTTCTTTGATCCGTTTTTTACTCAAATGCCGCTTCTGGCACGGTTGCTGGGGATTATCCCCAGGCGACCGACGATTCTTGCACCTCGCGGAGCACTTGCCCGAGGGGCGCTGGCGCTAAAGGCTTGGAAAAAGAAACCCTATCTGGGCGTTGTAAATACGGTTAATCTTTATAAAGACATTACCTGGCAGGCTTCCAGCCAGTATGAGGCCGCAGATATCCGCCGGGCCATGGGAGAAATAGCCAAGAGAATCGTTCTTGCAATCGTCCTTGCTCCTGACATGCCGGGCGACAGAGTCTCAATATCGGGCATCCCAAATGGAGGGCAATCACCTCAGGGCGGTGCTTTACGTGTTTGTTTTCTGTCCCGTATATGTGAAATGAAGAACCTTGATTATGCCTTGCGGGTGCTTGCTCAAGTCAAGGCTCCTGTCATTTTTAATATTTATGGCGTGGCTGAAGATATCCTTTACTGGCAGCACTGTCAAAGGCTTATAAAAGATTTGCCTGCGCATGTGGTCGTTCATTATCATGGAAGAATTTCGCACGATAAAGTTCTTCAAACTCTCTCCATGAACGAGCTGTTTTTTTTACCGACAAGGGGAGAAAATTATGGGCATGTCATATTTGAAGCACTTGCCGCGGGCTTACCCGTTTTGATCAGCGATAAGACGCCATGGCGAAACCTGGAGTCTCTTGGTGTGGGGTGGGATCTGCCCTTGGAAGCGCAGGAGCGTTTTTGCGCTGTTATAGAAGCACAGGCGGCTTTGGATAATGAGGCGCGGGCTGAGTATAGGCGTCGTGCAAGAGAGTATGCAGAGCTTACTGCAGCGGATGATCAGGTGTTACAAGATAATCTTGCTTTGTTTTGGGGCGCAATTACAGGAAAGCAGATAATTCAGCCGTATTTAAAGGAGTAATCGGGGGAAAAGGGGCGTTGCCTTTTGCCGGTAACCGATCTGCATCAGCCGGCATAGCTTGTAGAAACGTAAACGGCTGTTTGCTTCAGCTGTCGGGTTGGACAAGAGTGCAGGAGATAAAAAGGATTGGTTCGCTGATGTCAAAAACCGCCATCCTGAGGAGGAGGTGCTGCTTTAGTGCAGATCTCTACTTTGCCCGGCAACCGTATTCATTCTGGTTCACATATGCATCTTTTGTTTTATGAGAATTTTTATCTTATCGTTTTTCTTATTATGGCCGCCATGCTGGCAGCGTATGCCATCAAACAAGCGCGTCTTGCAATATTCAGCCACCCAGTCGTTTTCCGCGTATCGGAGGTAGCCGCGTTGAGCACGATGATTTATCTTTATTTTATATTTTTGAAACCGGTTAATCAATTTATCTATTTTCAATTTTAGGAGATATTCATGATTATACTTGGACTTAATGCATATCACGGAGACTCGTCAGCCTGTCTCCTTATCAACGGCCAGCTGGTGGCAGCTGCCGAAGAGGAACGTTTCAGGCGCATCAAGCACTGGGCTGGGCTTCCGACCCAGGCAGTGCGCTATTGCCTGTCGGCAGGCGGGATATCTATCGACCAGGTTGACCATATCGCCATTAACCGCAAACCAAGCGCCCACCTCCTGCAGAAGGCGCTTTTTGCGTTCACCAAGCGCCCCAGCCTTGAAGCGATCAAAGACCGGCTCAGGAATGCCGGAAAGGTTAAAGATATTCGGGCACTGCTGTGTCAAGGGCTGGGGGTAAAAGCGGACAGCTGCCGTGCCCGCATCCATGATGTGGAGCACCATCTGGCGCACTTGGCCAGCTCTTTTTTTGTCTCGTCTTTTGATTCGGCCGCCGTTGTTTCAGTAGACGGTTTCGGTGATTTTCTCAGCACCATGTGGGGCATGGGGAGCGGGGCATCCATCACCGTTCACGATGAGGTGTCATTCCCGCACTCGCTGGGCCTGTTCTATCTGGCCATGACCCAGTTTCTGGGTTTTCCCCATTACGGCGACGAATATAAAGTCATGGGCTTGGCGCCCTATGGTTCAGTGTCTCAGCTGGAGAAAATGCGGCGGATCGTTCTGCTGAAGCCAAAAGGGCTTTTTGAGCTGGATCTGGATTATTTTATTCATCATTCCGAAGGGGTCTCCATGGTATGGGAGGATGGCGAGCCGAAGATCGGCACCGTCTATTCGGCGAAGCTGGCTGAGCTGCTGGGGCCGCCACGGGGCAGAGATGAGCCGCTGAGCCAGTATCACAAGGATCTGGCCGCTTCTCTTCAGGCGATGTACGAAGAGGCTTTTTTTCATTTGCTGCAGCATGTCCATATGGAAACGAAGTCCCCGAATCTTTGCCTATCCGGCGGCTGCGCCATGAATTCAGTTGCCAATGGCAAGGTTTTTGACAGGAGCCCCTTCCGGGAGATTTATATCCAGTCGGCGGCCGGAGACGGCGGCGGTGCAATCGGCGCTGCGTTTTATGTCTGGAACCAGGAACTGGGCAATCCGCGTTCTTTTGTAATGGATCATGCCTATCTCGGACCGGAGTTCAGCAATGCGGAGATCGGCGAACTGTTGACTGTGAATGCTCAAAAGATACAGGCGGTGAATTGCTCAGTTGAGGAGATTTTGGACGAAGCAGAGCTGTGCCGCCGGACGGCGCTACGGGTTGCTGAAGGCAAGGTGATCGGCTGGTTTCAGGGGCGCTTGGAGTGGGGGCCGCGAGCGCTGGGCAACCGTTCTATCGTCTGCGATCCTCGTCGCGCCGACATGAAGGATATCCTGAACCTGAAGATCAAGCGTCGTGAATCGTTTCGGCCTTTTGCTCCTTCGATAATCCGTGAAGCAGTTGAGGAATGGTTTGAAACCGATTATGATGTTCCCTTTATGCTGCAAGTGTATCAGATTCGTGAGGATAAGCGGCAGCTGATTCCGGCGGTTACCCATGTCAACGGTTCGGGCCGCTTGCAGAGTGTAACCGAATTACAGAACCCCCGTTATTATCATTTGATCAAGTCCTTTGAGGCCATCACCGGGGTGCCGACGGTCCTCAATACATCATTTAATGAAAATGAGCCGGTGGTCTGTAAACCGGAGGAAGCCCTCGACTGTTTTTTGCGCACCAGGATGGATGTACTGGTGATGGGGAACTGGTTTATGGAGCGCAGGGAAAACTAGGGTGGATATTTCCATCATCACAGCCACCTTCAATTCCTCCGCGACTATCTCGGACTGCCTGCGCAGTGTTGATGAACAGACATCTCCCTCCGAGCATATTATTATTGATGGTGCGTCCACTGATAACACCCTTGAGATCGTGCGCAGACTTTCTCCCACTGCCCGTATTCTCTCCGAGCCGGATCACGGCATCTATGAGGCAATGAATAAGGGTATCAGGCTTGCAACCGGCGATATCGTGGGAATACTCAATTCTGATGATTTTTATGCCGGCCCGCAGGTGCTTGAGAAGGTTCTGCGCATGTTCCGGGAAAGCGGCGCCGAGGCCCTGTTTGCGGATCTGGTGTATGTGAAGCCGAACAATCTGGATCAGGTGGTGCGCTACTATGCGGGTGCGGGCTTCACGCCGGAGAAGTTTGCATGGGGGTGGATGCCACCCCACCCGACATTTTTTGTCCGTCGGGAGATATATGAGCGTTTTGGCCTGTTTCGAACCGATTACCGGATTGCGGCGGATTACGAATTGACTGCCCGCTTTTTGGCCCGCCACCGGGTGAGGTACGCCTATTTACCTGAGGTCATTGTACGGATGCGTACCGGTGGGCTCAGTACGCGTGGACTGCGGAGCAACTGGATACTGAACCGGGAGATTTTGCGGGCTTGTGCCGAAAATGGTATTTCAACGAACATGCTGAAAGTGTACTCAAAATATTTTCGCAAAGTGGCCCAACTCTTTCAGAGGCCTGCATGAACGTGTTTGCTGCCGGTGAAACCGGATTTGTCGGAAAGAGATTCATAGGCTGAATCCCGTTTTGCCGGGTTGGGCGCAGATTAATGGTCGGGATGAATTTCCGATGCCGGTGAAGGCGCCATTCGATGAGTAGTATTTGAGGAACCGCTCTATGCTGCTTGATATGAAGATTATTCTGCTGACCTTTTTTAAGGTCGCCAGGAGAGAAGGAGTACAACACTGATCGCAAAAGGGTCCGAGCAAGGTGGAGCATGAATCCAATAGCAGTTTATTGTAAAAAAGATTGGATTTGACCAAAGTTGTTTGTGTTGATATAATATAAAAATGCAATTGTTGATTTAATAATTGTTTTATTTGTTTGCCAAGATAGGTATGCTGCTGAAGCATTTATGGTGCAGATAGAACAGTTGCTTTCCTGTATATTTGAAAGGAGTGGGGGGTGGAGCTTCGAGGGTATTTCTCTCTTTTATTGCGATGGTGGTGGCTGTTATTTTTTTGTATAGCTTTCAGCGGCGGGTTTGCATATCTGAGAAGCTCCATGCAGGAGCCTGTGTTTCAGGCCGTCAGTACAGTTTTGATCAGTGAAGCCTCGGGTGCGAAGGGCGTTGATTTAGCTTCGCTCCAAGTCAGTGAGCGGCTGGCGCGCACCTATGTTCAATTGCTGCAGTCAGAAGCGATACTCTCTGAGGTTGTTGCCCGTTTGAAGTGTCCGTTTAACGCCCAAGCACTCGTCTGGATGCTTCAGGTGCAATTGGTGAAGGATACGCAATTAATCAGGTTGAGCGTCGATGATACGGATCCGGTGCGTGCGGCAGCCCTTTGTAACCTTATCCCGGAAGTGTTTATCGCATACAATAACTCTACTCAGTCGAGCCGTTTTGTTGAATCCAAAAAAAGCCTTGCCAAGGAAATTGCCGCCCTTGATAAACAGATCGAGCAGATGGAGTCTCAGATTGCCACATTGTTTGGCAATAACGATCCCTCGGCATTAAACAAGCGGTCCTCCCTTGAATCTGATTTGGTCCGTTTGCGGCAAAGCCGATCCAGCCTGGTGCAAAGTTATGAAAGTCAACGCCTGGTTGAAGCCCAAATTTTGAACAATGTGATTGTTGTAGACAGGGCAAGTGTGCCCCTGTTTCCGGTTCGCCCCCGCATTGCCCGAAGTGTGGTTTTGGGCGTTATTTTCGGTTTGCTGCTTGGTGTTGCTTTGATTTTTATCATTGATTACCTGGACGATTCCATTAAAAATGCTGAACAGATCACCACGGGTCTGCAACTTCCTCTGATTGGGGTAGCTGTTCTCCTGTCAAGCAAGGAGGCAGAGGACAAACCGATCGCGCATAAAAAGCCTCGTGCGCCCATAACCGAGGCGTTTCGATTTCTTCGGTCCAATATACTGTATGCCGGCATTGAAAGGCCTATGCGCAGGATTCTCGTAACGAGCATCAATGCCCAGGAGGGAAAATCCTTTGTGGCTGCAAACCTTGCCACTGTTTTCGCCCAGGCCGGCAAAACGGTTGCCCTGCTTGATTGCGATATGCATCGCCCGTCTCTGCACAAGCATTTCGATAAATCAAACAGGCATGGCCTCTCAGCGCTTCTGCTGCAGGAGACAATTAATTTTGAAAATGTATTGCGGCCAACGGATGCTCCCAACCTGAGTTTACTGAACGCCGGCAACCTTCCTCCCAATCCGGCTGAGTTGCTGGGGTCGAATAAAATGGGGCAGTTGCTGGACTTCATTGCAGAAACGAGCGATATTATCCTGTTAGACTCCCCGCCTATTGCGGCAATGACGGATGCATCCATGCTGGCCCATAGGGTTGATGGGGTGGTTCTGGTCGTTGAGGTGGGCAAGACGCGGTTTGCAGATCTGCTGCACGCCAAAGAGCAGCTGGAGCGCGCAGGTGCCTATATTATAGGGGTTGTTTTCAACAAGGCGCCTCGTGATAGAAGCACCTATTATCATTACCATTACAGCAGCTATTATTACAATTCCAAATATAATGAGGAGAATAACTTTCAGCCCGGATTACTCAAGAATCCGGTTGCGTATATGCAGTGCTTAGTCAAAAAGCAGTTTAACCGAATGTTTGTAAAAGAAAAGGAAAAAAAAACGTTACCCAGTGTATAGCCTATACCTGTGCCGCTGACATGACGAATCTGAAGATGGTTTCGGAAAATTTTTTTTGTGGACCGGTTATATGCCAACAGTAATGTTTGTGTGTACGGCCAATTTATGTCGTTCCCCGATTGCGGTATTTTTATTTAAAAAATGGCTGCAGCAGCATCGGATAACCGGTTCCTGGCATGTTGAGTCCTGCGGAACCTGGGCGCAGGATGGCGAATGTGTTGTTTCGTCGGTTTTGCCCCATTTGCTTGCTGCGGGCATTGATCTGAGGCATCATCGCTCCCGCTCAATAACAAGCGATTTATTGGCTGAATCCGATCTTGTTTTGTGCATGACAAGCTTTCATAAAGAAGCTCTGCAAGTCGAATTTCCACAGTACGCAGCGCGTGTTTACATGTTAAGCGAGATGATTATGCAGCGCTATGATATACCCGATGTTGCAATGGTTTCTCCGGAAGAATATCTGGCAGTAGTTAAAGAATTGGGGCCGATTGTTGAACGCAGCGCCCCCCATATCATTGCTCTGCTACAGAAGGGTTCTGACTCCGTTTAGAGGACCAGCGGTGCACCGGGCGGCCCATGCACTGCTGGTCCGCTATTGAGACTTTTCGCATCTATGGAACAGCCAAAAATATCATGGGCAGCGTTTTTGCAACGGCTGCTTTCCCTGCCCCGCGTTCTGAGCATGTTTTTTTAGATATGATTTGTAATCAATGCGCATACGCGCCAAAATTTCCGGCTGTATCTTTTCAAAGGGTTTGGCCTGTTTATGGCTATACTGTTCATGCAGTGGCATTTATTGTACATACCGGCTGTTCGTTCACAGGTCTAAAGGATGAAGAATTTCCGGCGTTTTTTCTGTTTAGGGCATTTTTCTAAATACTGTAGCCTGCAAAAAAAATATCTTTCAAAAACGAAACTCCTATGCGTTCGCCCTGAGCCTGTCGAAGGGCCGCATTCCCGTTCATGGTTCGACAAGCTCACCACGAACGGGAATGGCATGTATGGAGAATTTGGCTACACAATAAAGAAAAATGCTCTAGCCATATAGCCGGTTTTATTAAAATTATGAACAAACAATCGAGGCGCACAATCATCAATAATCAAATTTTTTACAGGAGGATGCTGTCATGGGAAAAGTAATCGTCCCGCAACCAAACGCCAAAGAGCTGAAGGCCTTTGAAATGGCCGGAATCAATATGCGTGCGGCCATGACGGAAGAAGAGTTCATTGAAATGGCCATCAACTATCTCAGCAGCCACAACGTGCTGCATTTGGCAACCTGCAAGGACAATGAGCCCCGGTGCACGCCAGTTGAGTATTTTAATAACGGCCTCACCGTGCATATGTTCTGCGAGGGTGGGGGCAAAATAGCCAACATGCACGCAAACGAAAAAGTATCCTATAGTATCGCCGATCCCTACAACCCCGGAGTTGATTTTTTCGGGGCCTCAGGAATGCAGGTTTGGGGCATCGCCAATGTTTTTAGAAAAAATGAAGATAGTAATCGTTTTCGTGAAATTCGCGCGTATTCACGGTATTTGAAACAACTTGAAGAGCAGGGCCTTAGTGAGGCTGCAGACTCCTATAATTTCAATATTGTCACAATAATTCCCCATAAAATCCGCCGACTGTGCTACCGCGAAGGCTTGCGCAATGTTATATGGAAAAGAGATGCACAATAGATAGAGGACTGATGAAAAGAAAAATTCTCCCCGTTCCGGGCAGGGGGGTTATTTTTGTTGCTTTTCATCCCGGTATTCAAGATACTCCCAGATTTTTTCTTCAATGTATGGCGGCACGGTCAGGCCTTTTTCATGCAGGCGCATCTGGTATTTTTTGAATGAGAAGGAGTGGCGAAAGCTGCTGATCATCATGCGGAAGACCTCGGCCAGCTCTCCTTCAACCTCAAAGCGGAACGGCTGCATGTTGGTGAGCAGGTTTTCCACCTCCTTGATGGGCTCCGCGTTTACGCAGCGGCAGGTGCCATAATAAAAAATAAAGCGCTGCAGAAGCGTGTTGTCCACATCCTGCGCGATGATCGCTTCCTCGATGCGCGCAAGATTTAAGCAGTCGCAGATGGAAAGATCAATGCCGCTGTCTTTCAGCTCTCCCAGGCGTGAGCGTACGTAGTCGGGCACAGGGTAGGAGACATCATCGGGAACGGTAATCGCCGGGTCGCGGAAGTAGAGCACGGTGTCAAGATCCGATGTGTCGGTCGCCATGCCGAAATTAAGAGAACCAAGCAGGTGGAATGCTATCTCATGGCCTTCCTTATGAAGTTTGCGGCAGAATTCCTTTAGTGCTTCTATGCGTGTGCGGGTTGCCTCGGTTTCATGTTTCTGAAAGAACCCACGCAGCGCATTAAACAGGCGTATGGCGCGTATATGCTTCTGGCGTTTTTTTATGTTTGAGAGATAGCGGTATCGCTTGAGGTCTATCACCAGCAGCCGGAATTTGTCGTCACGCATAATGCACTGCTCAATATCGTATGCCTTTCCGCCGTCGATCTGGCGCAGCATGCCCCCTGTGAAGGTAGTGCCGTCCATGGTAAATTCGGTAAAGTAGCCGCCTTTTTTAATACGGTGAATTTCTACGACGCGGCCGAAATTTGAAGGGTTCAAGAAAACTTTACCCTGCTTGAAAATCGCACCCCAGTCTTCATGCATATGGCCGCTGAGCACGAGGCGCACGCTGCTGTGGTCGATAAAATCTCGAACGCCAATACTGCCGATGCTGCCGTAGGTGGCAATTGTATCCAGGTAACCGTAGGCAGGCTGGTGCAGCAGGATAACATCAGGGCTGGTTTTTGTGAAAAATTCATAGGGTTCAGATATGAGCCGCCCGTTCTGCCTGAGTTCATTGTAGGTAATCCGAAGGTTGTCGGGTATGCCGGGCGTGAATACCGGTGATCCACCGTAGCCGGCGAAGGTAATCCCGTTTATGATCCGTGTTTGCAGATGCAGGTTCCATGATGCGAGGGCGGTTTCTTTAAGATCCATATCGTAGTTGCCGGGGATGGTTATTATATCGGTCTTGCCGGATGCGGTAAAAATTTTTGCCATGCGGCCGTATTTTTGAAGCATGCTTGCTTGTGCAAGATCGGTGATGCGAAGAAATTCTTTTGCGAGGGCCTGTTCAATTAAAGGAGTCTCCGGCGTTTCAAGCATATGCCGGGCCATAGTAAAGCGTGTTCCCTTTATGCCGCGGCTTAAGCCCCAGGAATAGACGCGTTGCTGCATCTCAGTGAAGCGTTCGGCAAGTTCCCATGAAGGGAAGGCGCTGTAAAGGAGGTCTCCTGCGATTATATAGAGGTCGGCCTCTGTCATACGAAAGAGTTTTTGCAGGTTTTTATAAGACTCATGAATATCGGATGCGTAGATTATTTTCATATGTTTCGAAGGAGTGTTGTTTTGATTGAAGAGTAGAAACAGGTTGTGCGCCTGTTTCATCAAAAATAATAGCTGCCGCCAATCACTCTGTATCCCGGGAACCCCTTGCTTAATAAAATTTCAAATAAACTTTAGTATTTCCAGAATCGCAGGACGAGCCGATTGCACAAGAATCGCAGCAATGAATGGTCCCGGGGCCATGACATTTTAAATTGGAGGGCATTGTTTTCATTGCAGCAGCAGCTTCAGGTGCGATTGTTTCGTGGCTGAAGCCTCTCCTGCAAGAGAACACTATCAAAAACAAATGTCATCTTCCGCCAGCCATGTTATTAAAACTAAAAAAACTCGGCAGGTTCTGCTATTACACAGGTTCTAGCACCGTTCGTTTAGCTATATAGCGTATGTTCAAAATGGTTTCAAAAATATTTATTGAAAATTGATTGAAAATATAAAATAAAACTTGACATAAAGATATGTAATTAATATATTAGGATATTAAATATTAAAAATCCTAAAATGAGGTGCTGCATGGATAGTAAGGTTTTTATGGAAAAAGTCACTGAGATTGAAGAACATATGATAGAGGTGCGCAACCTTTTCGTGCAGATTTTCAACAAAATGGTCAAGGGCAGCCGCCGTATCAGCGATATGTCCGTGACTCTGTCGCAGATGAAGGCGCTAACCGCGTTTCACGAAGACCGCGAGTACAGTATGACGGAGTTAAGCAGGAACGCCCTGGTGAAGATGCCAAGCATGACAGAGATGGTCGATCGGCTCGAGTCCGAGGGCTTGCTCAAACGGGTGCGCGACACAAAGGATCGCCGCGTGGTCAAAGTGGCGCTGACTGATGCAGGCAAAAAGATTCACGATAAATTCATAGGCCGTCGCCGCGAGGAGATGGGTAATCTCTTTGGCAAACTTTCACAGAAGGATCAGGATGAACTGCTCACGGCTTTGCGAAAGGTTTCAGGTATTTTAAAGAAGACAACACAGCCTTAGCCGGCATATATGGGAAGCTGCATGCTTCTTGCCCCCCCCCTGCTAGCCGTTTCGCGTCGAATACACGATTGTTACGCACACCGTTTCCGCGCACAGACACAACAGGCCAGACCGCAACAGTGTTGCGGGTAAAGCCTGTTTTTTTATTTCCGGATGCAGCATGTTTAATCAGCACGTTACGTCATTTGGATCATCCTGCAGCTTTTAAAGTTTAAAAATACAAAAATTCCTGACTTGACAAAGAGAAATTCAGAGTCTATATACTTCACTAGTGAATTTTTTTTATCTGAAATATTTTTTGCTGAAATTTATAGCATCGTAGTTGGCAGCCGGATCATCATTGCAAAAGGATATGTGCCATGAAACACAGCAAGCAGCTCAGTGAACTTACCGAAATAGAAATGCATTTAATCGAGGTCAGAAATCTTTTTTCGGACCTTTTTCAGCATATGGTGATGAGCAGCAAAGGGCTGATGGGTTTTCCGGTCAACAACTCTCAGCTTAAGGCTATGACGGCGTTTCACGAAGACCGGCACTACAGCATGGGAGAGCTGTGCAAAATCGCCAATGTGAAAATGCCCAGCATGACCGAGGTCGTCGACAAACTTGTTGAGGAAGGCTTTGTGGAGCGCGTTCGCGATACTGCAGACCGCCGGGTCGTTAAAGTACGGCTGACAGATAGCGGGAAAAAGGCACACGGCGGTATTTTAAATACACGCGAGCAGGAGCTGATGAATATTTTTGGATGCCTTGATGAAAAGCAACGTGTGCGGCTGTTGAAGTCGCTGCGTGTCGTCAATGCAATTATGAAAAATGTCGCCGTCCATAACAAGGAGTAAGGAGGAAACCTATGCGGCAGATTGCACTTTATGGCAAAGGAGGTATTGGTAAATCTACGGTAGCATCACATCTTTCCTACTCCTTTGCAGAGAAGGGCATGAAAGTGCTGCAGATGGGGTGCAGCCCGAAAAACGACAGCACCTATCTTCTGCTACCTGACTTCCCGCCGACGATTCTTGACGTGCTGCGTAAAAATGATTTCATGTACGACGACCTTTCCCCTGAAGATATTATTGCCACATCGCCCCTGCAGTTTGAAAATGGCGGCAAAATCTACTGCGCCGAGAGCGGCGGCCCTGAGCCCGGCGTGGGATGCGGCGGCAAGGGCGTAGTTGAAGCCATCGACACGATAAAAAAACTCAGTATATTCAAGGCACTTGATATCGATATCGTTATATACGACATCCTGGGCGATGTCGTCTGCGGCGGTTTTTCCCTGCCCATACGTCAGGGCTTTGCGCAGGAAACCTATGTGGTGACCAGCGGCGAGTTCGAGGCGCTCTATCAGGTGAGCAATGTGTCAAAGGCCATCAAGCGCTTTGAAACTCGCGCCGGCTCAAAGCTCGGCGGGCTCATCGTTAATTTGCGGCGCGTGAAAAATGAGCTGCAGATGGTGACGGACTTTGCCGCAAAGATCGGCACCCGGATCGTGGGCGTCATTCCCTACAGTCAGACCGTTAAGCAGTGCGGCGGTGACGGCGAGACCGTGTTTCAATGCGCGCCGAATTCGCCGGAGGCGAATCTCTACCGCGAGATCGGGCAGAAGGTGTTTCACAATAAAAATCTTGTTATCCCGAATACTCTTGAGTTTGAAGAGCTCTATGACTGGTGGCTGCCGTATATAAACTAAGCTTTGTTGGGTTCGCCCTTGTGATTGCAGGGGCAGGTTTGAAACATGCCCCTTATATAAATAATTTGATGGTTTGGTTGAGGTACGAAACCCAACGGTTTCTGTCGGGCTTAACCCAACATAACTCAAGGGTACGTAAGGAATTCGTCACAATAAATAAAAGAGGTCTCTCATGCGCCAGATAGCTATTTACGGTAAGGGCGGTATCGGAAAGTCCATGGTGTCATCCCATATAACATTTGCCCTTGCGGCCAAAGGTCTGCGGGTGCTGCATGTGGGTTGCGATCCCAAGCATGACAGCACGCGTCTGCTGCTGAAAGGCAAAATGCCCCAGACAGTGCTGGGGATTTTGCGGAAGAAGAACTTTGAGGTGAAATCACTTGCCATGGACGAGGTGGTGTTTGAAAGCCCGCTTAACGATACCTGCTCCGGAAAGATTTTCTGCGCGGAAAGCGGCGGGCCTGACCCCGGGCTTGGCTGCGGGGGCAAGGGGGTGGTGGAGGCCATAGAGGCGCTCAAGCATCTCAACGTGATGGAGGTTCTGAAACTCGATGTGGTTCTCTACGACGTGCTGGGCGACGTGGTGTGCGGCGGTTTCTCCATGCCCATCCGCGAAGGCCATGCCGACGAGGTCTATATCGTGAGCAGCGGCGAGCTCGAGGTGTTGTTTGCCGCCTCCAATATCTGCAAGGCCGTGTCGCGCTTCAATTCCCGTTCGGGCGTCAGGCTCGGCGGCATCATCGGCAATGGCCGGGAGCTGAAGGACGAGCAGACCATCCTGGATGAATTTTCCCGCAAACTCGGGAGCCATCTTGTCGGGTTTATCCCCTACAGCGAAAAAATAAAAGAGTGCTCGGGCAAGGGACTCACTCTTTTCCAGCATGCGCCTGATACGGCAGAGTGCGAGGCCTTCCGCCGTCTTGCCGAATCGATTTTGAATAACAAGGAGCTTTCCGTGCCCGCGTCGTTCACCTTTGAAGAGCTCCATGCCTGGTGGGCCCAGGCAGCAGGGAGAAAACATTAAAGATTTCAAATTGCAATTTTCAGGATTGGCTGCAGTCGCAGGATACAACGGTGCGCACAGCGAACCCCACAGATGCAGGTCATTCAAAAGGAGGTTTTTCCCATGCCCCTCAAACATTATGAGCACTGCTGCTCCACGATTCAGGCTCTGGCAAGCCTTGGCAAAATTGAAGGCGTCATACCGCTTCTGCACGGGCCGCAACCATGCTCGTATCAGAACCAGGTTGGCTCCATGTCATGCCGCCCGGCGCAGCTTGTAACCGCCGGTACCCTTGTCAACAAAAGCGACGTTATTTTCGGCGGCGAGGCTGGACTGAAGCTGCAGGTCAAGAACCTCTATGAGAAATATCACCCTAAAGTCATCGTCATCATCAATACCTGCATTCCCCAGCTCATCGGTGAGGATATCGAAGGGGTGATCATCGAGCTCAAGCAGGAAATACCGGACCTGAAGGTGAGCACCTGCCTCACGGGCTTCAACTATCCGCGCTCCATGCCCCTTGGCTCTGATGCCGCATGGGTAGCCGTCATTGACACCTTCGAAAAGCAGGAGAAGGCGCCCGGCTCCATCGGCATCGTAGGTCGCACCGGCCAGGACGCCGGCAACCTTGCGTCACTTGAGATGTATTTCAAGAAGGCCGAAATTCCGTACTTTGTTTTTCCTACGCCCCATATTGACAGCATGAGTAAAATCGTTTGCGCTGAGAAGTATTACCCGATTCACATAACCCCCTGGCTTACCTGCAAGCACCTCAGCGAAAACTTCGGCGGCGACGTTGAGTTTATCGAGATTCCTGCAGGCATTCAGGGCACCTCAAATTTTCTGCGCGCTGTTGCTGACCGGCTGAAGAATCAGAAGCTCCATGATCTGGTTAATGAAGAGGAAAAGCGCGTGAAGCCGGAGCTTGAAAAGATTCGTGAACGGTTTGCTAAAGAGAAAGTGCGCATGCTTATGGTGTCGGGTCCGGCAAACGAAGTGTCTGTCGGCAAGATTTTTGCCGAGTTCGGGGCTGAGGTTTTTGTGGTTCCTTCCATGAAGAATAAATTCTACCAGCAGGAGAAAAAACTTATGCAGGAGCGCTATGGCGTTACCTTTATAGAAGAGGATTTCGACATGATCGGCGAGGTGGTCGACCGGATTAAGCCAACGGCAGTGTCGGTCGAGTTTCAGGCGCAGCCCGAGTGTGTAGCACGCCTCGTTCCCACCTTCATCAACATGCTGTACCTCTGTGAGTACGGCTACGATTATGCAATTGATCTTGGCGCTCATTTTTTTAAAAACATGCACAAGCCCGTCTATGAAACCTGGCAGGGGCTGATGCGGAAATATGGAGGCTGACATGAATGAGACACAAAAAGATTTTAAGATGCAGGAGCTTCACACGCCCTCGGCTTTTGAGGGTGCGCTTTGGGCATGCCTGGGCATCAAGGGCGCTGACACCATCTTTCATTCTCCTCCTGGCTGTTACATAAACCAGCACGTGAATGCCCTGGTCAATGACTGGACCTGCGAGCTGTATTCGACCAACCTCTCGTACGCCAATATCATGCAGGGCGCAGAAGACCGCATGGAGACGACACTTCAGAAGATCGCGGCAAAAAAGCCCGGCGCGATCCTCATTGTCACCGCTCCCACGGTGGAGGTGACGCGCGACGATGTGGAAGGCGTGGTCAAGAAGGCTGGTTTTAAAGATACGGTTATTATTCACCCGCCCATCGGAGGCTCTCTGGTGGAGGGCAAGGAGACAGCTTTTATCCGCATTCTCGATCTTGTCGACCCGACAGCCAAAAAAGTTTCGAGGTCGGTCAATATCATCGGCCCGACATTTTCAACCTTTAACTGGCGCGCCGATGTGTATGAGCTGACGCGCATGCTCGCAGGTATTGGCGTTACGGTCAACTGCGTCTACACGGCAGGTGCAACCATTGGCCAGATAAAAAATGCTGCTCAGGCAGAGCTCAATCTTTGTATCTATCCCTATGACAGCGGCGTGCGGGTTGCGCAGGAAATGGAGAAGCGCTTCGGCATTCCGTATATGGCGGATATTATCCCCATCGGGTTCGGGAATTCTGCGGCATGGGTGGAGCAGATTGCAGACTTTTTCAAGGTTGATGCCGGCCCGTATCTTAAAGAGACCATGGCCAATGCTTTTGAGTTCATTTCATCAAATATGGTCTTTACCGTAACCTTCGAGATGACGGCGGCTTTGTCGCTTGAAAATGCCAACACCTATGCCGTGGGCATCAGCGAGTTTTTGAATAAAGAGGTGGGCGTTGGCATTGTCATGACGGCGGTGAGCAACCACGATGCAGCAAAGCGCATCGAGGCCTTGTGCGATGATGTTCTCATATGCCCCACCATTGAGCAGAAGCGCGACAAGTTCGTTGAAAAAGGCCCCATGGTCATCTATGGCAACTTCTATGATAAGAAAGTGAGCATGGATGAGGGATTCAAAAATTTTATTTTTTCGGATATTCCCACTATCGGGTATTTGAGCTCGGAGAACTGCCCGTTCATGGGGTTTATGGGCGCCAAGTACCTTGTCGAGGGCTTGGTGAACGAAGTCTACATGGGCATATTCCTTGAGACCAAGGGTGATATGATGGGCTCCATCTCCACGGGCTCGGTGCCCTGGGATATCGCGGCAGAACAGGCCATGATAAAGGTGGGCGAGATGATACCGCATTTCGTGCGCGCCACAGCGCTTAAAAAGCTGCATTCCGTGGCCGAGCAGATAGCGAAAGAGCGCGGCACGAACGTGACGCTTTCTATTTTCAGGGAAGTGTCCGACAAGTTTACGCCCACCAAGTTCAAGGCAAAATTTGCCGCTGTGTTTGGCGACGACTCAGCATCGGCCCCGGCAGCAGAGGATGATGAAGAAGTGCCGATTTCAAGCCTTACCTTCACCATGGCGTGGGATAACGAGGCAAAAGGCATGCTTGAGCTGGTGCCCTCACCCTTTCGTCAGGCCGCCGTATCGGGCACTGAGGATTATGCCCGGGGCAAATCGCGTGATACCGTAATCGGAGCGACAGTTGAGGAGTTCAGGAAAGAATTGGGAATGTAGTAATTTTGCCTTTAAAATGTGAGGTGCTACTCCCGCTGTATACAATGGTTGGCACAGCCAGCCCTGCTGAGTTTAAATAGAAAAAAAATCTTTATGGGATTACGAAGAATACGTAAAAACAATCCTCAGGGAGACACGTATGGCAGAAGAAAAAACAGTAGTGGTTGCAGGCGCTACGGGCAGGGCGGGCAGGCTGGTGGTGCAGGAGCTTTTGAAACGTGGCTACAGGGTCAGGGCGCTTATGGTGCCG
>JAFGCP010000304.1 GCA_016932595.1 Deltaproteobacteria bacterium | reverse complement strand
GACTTTCGCGGCATACAGATTCCCTATGAGGGAAGCCATTACGGCTCGGAACATGGCGCGACAAACCCGTTTACCCCCGGGCCTGATTTCGGTATTTTCAGCTGGCAGCAGCAGAAATGGCGTCGGGACATGCCGGGCTGGAACCTGAAGGACAATTATGAGTTCGGCTTCAGGATGACGGGGTATACCTGGGACATCGACTGGACCCTGCTCTTCTGGAATGCCCGCGATGACGCACCGGTTGCACATGGCAAGGAGGTTAATGCCTATATTCTTCAATACATAACAGCAGGCGTTTTTTCGCAAATTCTTGGCCGTGGCATCAATCCGCCTGATGTTTCGGAGTATGATAAGCGCGTCTACTACTTTAAGCGGTATCAGACCTTCGGCGGCACGGCGCAGACAGTGGTAAAGCCGCTCTGGGACACGGTCTGGCGGTTTGAATGGTATTATGAGAAAAACAGGCCCCTGAATGTGGGCACCGATGGCGACAAGGCCGCAACCTATGGCTGGACGCGCAGGAATATTCTGGGCGGCGCGCTGCAGTGCAGCAAATATATACGAATTCCCTGGTTCACGGAAAGCGTTCTTGCCAATAATTCCCAGATGAACGTGGCTCTTACCTACTTTTATGAAAAGGTTTTAAATTTTAAAAACGACCTGGTGGTAGATAGCCGCGATCACAAGGCCGGCGCCTCCTCAACCGATTCGCTTACTCTGTTCGTGCAGCAGGATCTGCTGCAGGGCTCTTTCATGTTCATTTTTACGGGAAACTATTTTCTGCGGACAAAAAAATGGATGGCCGTTCCCGCCCTGACCTATGTTTTGCCCGGCAAGCACTGGCGGTGGGATGTCGGCTATGTAGCCTGGGGGGTCGGCAGAGAAGATTATATAGTCAGGAGCACCGACCGCAAGGACAGTATTTTTACGCGCATACGCTATGAATTTTAATACTTCAAGTAAAAGGAGGTCCGCAATGATTCGAAAAGCCATGTTTCGTAGTGTAAAAAAATGTATTCCCGCTTGTATGCTCCTGGTTCTTCCGCTTGTTGCCTGGGCAGCGGAGGCACAATTGCCGTCGTCGTCCTATACGCCCGAGGAGCTTGCAAAAGTCAGGGAGTGGGAAAAAACCTGGGTCGGCAAAAAGGTCGACGCAAGCAGCATCGACCAGGTGGCGCAGTTTCTTCCCGAGGGGTTTGTGAACATCTTTAAAGATCAGGCAACCTGGTTTGCGCCGCCGGAAGGGTTCAGCTTTCTCGTATCAGCATATAAGCCGGCAGGCGTGACCCCCGGCACCATAGAGGCCACAAAAAAGTGGGCGCCCCTGGTGAAGACGGATGCGAACGGCTGGATTACCAATTATGCCGAGATCGCCGGCGTGCCGTTTCCGAACCCGAAAACAGGGCTCGAGGTGGCGTATAACTTCGAGTGCAATACCCGCGGCGACACCTATCACAGCCGCTGGGCCAGCCCGGTTATCAACCCCCGCACAAAATCGGACCGCCCTGCCGACCAGGAGTTTACGGAAATGTTTTTCATCCATCGCGTCGATGTCGAGCCGAAGCCGGCCTATGCTGCCACGGACAACCCCAAAGGCTATTTCCGCACAGAGCTGCTGCATTTTTATCTGCCCGCGGAGATGATGAACAGCAGGCTTCTGCAGATCCGCTATATCGATGATAAAAAGGATGACGACGCATATCTGTACTATAACCAGTTCAGGCGCGTCAGGCGAATCTCGGCCAACGAGCGCTGCAATGCCATCGACGGCACGGACCAGCTCTATGACGACGCCTACCAGTGGGACAGCCATGTTGGCAAAAACACCTATAAGCTTATCGGCAAGAAAGAGATGCTGTGCCCCCGGCATACCGATGCCGCCAAGGGCGTGCGCGTCATGGGGCAGGGGTTTCCTTCGGGACTTAATTTCGAGCGCTGCAATCTGTGGGTCGTCGAGGCGGTCAGCAAAGAAAAGGGCTATATTTATTCCAAGCGCGTTTGGTATGTGGATCCCGAAACCTGGCTCATCGTCTGGCAGGAAACTTTTGATAAAAACGGCAAATACTGGAAGGTTTTCGGCGAGCTGACCGATGACATCAAAAACGCCAACGGCGACATGAGAAATTTTTTTACGGGCCTTGTTATTCTTGATTTTATACGCATCCATGCAGGCTGGAGCGTGCAGGTGACCAAAGAACTGTCGGTGCCCACAATCAAGCCCGACATGTTTACGACAAGCAATCTTCAGAAAACATATTGAGCAGGCTGAAAAGCTTGCCCTGCATGCTCGGGGCAAGCCTTTTTTTCATAAGGCTGCAGGCCGGCGTGAAGCCGCAGCCTGCGTTGAAACCAGGAGAAGGGATTACTCCCATGAGACGATGTTTTACACAATGGCTGCTGGCGCCTGTGGCGATAGCCGCATGTTTCCTTGCAGCAGGATGCTCAAGGTCCGGCCAGAAAATGGACGTTCCTAAAATCAAGACGATTGCCCGGGATAATTTTCATGGCGTCATCTGCCCGGACGCTCGTACTGTCTACCTCACGGGCAATTACGGCGCCCTCTTTAAATCGGGCGACAGCGGCGAGAAATGGACACGGCAGGATTCGGGAATAAAGGGTGAAAGCATCCTGGTCGACGGTTCCTTTATCGATGCCTCTACCGGATGGGTTGCGGGGCTGCACGGTACCGTGCTGCATACAAGCAATGGCGGCGCTGTGTGGGAAAAGCAGCAGACGGGCACGGATAAGCACCTGTTCAGCATATCTTTCGTCGATAAAAACAATGGCTGGGCCGCGGGCAACTGGAACACCATTATTCATACGGCCGACGGCGGCAAAACCTGGACGCGCCTGACGCCCGAGGAAGACAGGATTTATAAAAATGTCTGTTTTGTCGACACAGCCAACGGCTGGGTTGTGGGAGAGAAGGGTGCTATTTTCCGGACGGCCGACGGCGGCACAACCTGGACGCGGCAGATGCCGAAAAAATGGGAGGCAATCGCCGATGATGATTTTGAAAACCCCAAGCCCGCGCTCTATTGCGTCTATTTTACCGATACGAAAAACGGATGGATTTCAGGCATCGAGGGGACGCTTCTGAAAACGCAGGACGGCGGCGACACCTGGGACATACTGCCCACGGGCACGACCCTCTCCCTGTATACGGTTTTTGTGAAATATGGCAGGGGCTGGGTTGTCGGCGACAAGGGCGCCTATCTCATGTCGGAGGACGGGGGCTCGACCTGGAAAGTCTATGATGAGGCCATCAAGACCAGAACGGCGCTTCGGGATGTATTTTTTTCCAGCGCTGATTCAGGCTGGGCCGTCGGCATGGGCGGAACCGTTGTGCACACAACCGACGGCGGCAAAAACTGGGAGTTTTATTCCGGTCTTTCCTATGCCATGAAATTTTTCGTCATGCCCAAGGCCCTTGAGTTCAAGGGAATGGTCACGGAGTAAAGCAGAAGCCAGAATGAAAAAAAGAAGGCAGAATCCAGAAGTCAGGAGCCGGGATGAAAAAAAGAAGCCAGAAGTCAGTAGTCAGTAGAAAAGAATTTTTTATTCTGGATTCTGGATTCCAGCAGCCACATCATACTACCCGCAGATGCTTTTGCAGATCTGCAAATCATATAACCTGGAGAAATTTTTAGATGAAACGCCTTGCTGACATAATTATCGAAAAACGGGTGCTGTTTCTGGTGCTGCTAGCCTTGGCTACCCTGTTCTTCCTCTATCAGATCAAAACGGGCCTCACGGTAAAAACGTCCTTTGATGATCTTTTGCCGACCAATCATCCCTATACCAAGCTGTATAATGAAATACGCAACCGGTTTGGCGGCGCCAATAAAGTCGTCATCATGATCCAGGTGCGAGACAGGGAGGACGGCGGCCAGTACAGCGATATTTTCAATTACGAAACCCTGAAAAAAATACAGGACATTACCGAATACGCCAACAAGATGAAGGCAGTGGATCCTTTCAAGGTGCTTTCTCTGGCGGGCCATAATGTCAAGGATATTAAAATGACGGCCTGGGGCATGCAGCTCTCCACGGTCATGTATCCCGATATTCCGGAAACACCGGAGCAGATCGCCCAGCTTAAGCGCACGGTGTACGGCAGCCCCATGTGCTATCCCGGCCTGGTTTCCCTTGACAGTAAAAAGACCATCGTGACGGTGGATTTTTTCGATGAACAGATTGACTATGATGTGTGCTTCAAAGAGCTGAAGGCGATCCGGGAGAAGTACGAGGACAACAACCACATTATCGCCATCTCGGGAGAGCCCATGCACCTGGGGTATATCAACTCCTATGTGGGCGATATTGTCAAGGTGCTGGCCTATACGGTCATCGCCATGATGCTGCTGTTCCTGCTGTATTTCCGGTCAAAGCGAGGCATGCTGGTGCCCATCATCGCAGCGGCTGTCAGCGCCGTGTGGGGCCTGGGGATATTAAGCCTTGAAAAATTTAACCTCGATCCCCTTGCCATGGTGCTGCCGTTCTTGATTGCGGCCATGGCAGCCTCCCATTCCGCGCAGGTCATCAAGCGGTTCATGGAAGATGCCGGGGAGCTGCAGGATTCAAAAAAGGCGGCAAAAAGCGTCATCCGGCAACTGTTCAGGCCGGCCCTATCCTCGATCATCACCGATGCCGGCGGCATCATCGTTATCGCCCTGGTTCCCATCCCCATACTCAATAAAATATGCATTGCCTGCGGGTACTGGGCTTTTGTGACCGTCGTCATCGACATGATACTGGTGCCGATACTGCTGTCATATATGCCGGTGCGGGCCTTGAATCTCAAGCAGGGTCTGCTTGACCGGGCTCTCTCTGGTTCGGGCAGGTGGATGGCAGGCTGGGGTAAATGGCCCATACTTGCCGTGGCCGCCTTTTTGCTCGTGTGGGGCGCCATGATGTCAAGCAAGCTCACCATCGGCAACAATGTGCCGGGCTCCGAGATATTCTGGCCCTGGCATCGCTACAATGTCGACTCCTTCCGCATCACATTTGCCATGCCCCTTCTTAATCCGCTGTACATTATCGTCGAGAGCGACCGGCAGCAGGGCATTGCCAATCCCACCGTTCTGCGAGACATAACTGCATTTATCCGCCATATGTCCATGACGCCCGATATGCGCGTTATGTTCACGCTGTCCATTCTCGGGCAGATACCCGGCCGCAACCAGAACGTCAACGACAATGACCCCAACTGGCGTTTTACCCCCAGCGAAGACAATCAGCTGATGCTCCTGTACCGGACGGTTATCGACCAGGGCGGCCCGGGCGCCTGGGATATGTATATCGACAACGAGGACATGGTTACCAATATCATGATATTCTGCCGCGATAAAACCGAGGCAACGATCAGCACGGTTATGGGCAGGGTGAAGGATTTCATCCGCAACGATTCCGTTTTCGGGTTCAGGGCCGAGGATGTGAAGCGCGAGGGTTTTGACAAGTTCGTGTACTGGGTTGACAGCCTGGTCAGAACGCCTGAGCCGCCCCTGCCTGATAAGCCGCCGCTGCCCGATACGCCGGTTGTGCATTACCGCCTGGCAGGAGGCGCCGTGGGCGTGCAGGCGGCCATCAATGAGTGCCTGTACATCTATCAGTTCTGGACCTTTGCTCTGGCTATCCTCATCGTCGTGGGCTGCATCTGGATATCCTTTAAGTCTTTTACTGCGGCGGTGCTTATCACCATACCTCTTCTCATTTCGAATTACCTTGCCCTGTCATTCATGGTGCTCATGAATCCGCCGCTGCCGCTTACGACCGCCACGCTGCCGGTTTCATCCATCGGCATCGGCCTCGGGGTGGACTACGGCATCTACCTGGTGAGCAGGATCAGGGAAGAATACGGGATTTCAGGCAGGCTCGATGACGCGATCTGCATTGCTCTGGGCACGACCGGCAAGGCGATTGTTTTTATCGCCACCACCCTGACCGTGGGCATCATCTTCTGGGTCATGTCAAAGATGATGTTTCAGGCCCTCATGGGCATGCTGCTGGCGTGCATTCTGATATTCAACATGCTGGGCGCGCTGTTTATCGTGCCAAGCATGCTCTTGGTGTTCAAGCCGAAGTTTATAACCAAAGCTCATAAATAATCTTTCAAAAGGGAGAGGCTGTAATGGGGCGTACAACTGTTTCCGCTATGGAAAAAGCCTATGACAAGCAGCTGGAAGCGGATTATGTTTCCAGGATCAAAGGCAGGGTCACCAGGCTTACAGATGATGGGTTGAAGGAAAAGATAAAAATATTTTTAAAAAATCACAGGATCTGCACACTGGCGACCTGTTCGCCGCAGGGCATACCCCGCTCCACCCCGGTGCGCTACCGCAGCAAGGATTTTACCATTTATATTTTTACGGAAGGAGGCGAAAAGGTGAAAAACATTCTGCATAATCCCAATGTTTCCGTGAGCCTCTATGGAAACTATTCCGGCTTTGAGTCGGTTGCGGGCCTGCAGCTATGGGGCAAGGCGGAGATAATCAGGCCCGATGATAAAAAACGGTATGAGGAGGCAAAAAAAATAATCAGGATGGAAGAGCGGGCGGACTTGAAAAAAATAGACCTGCAGGGCTTGAAGCCCATGGATGTCATTAAGATCAGGGTAAAACGGGCGCGCTACCTGGATTTTGCCAAAGGGATACTGAATCAGGCGGTAACCATAAAATAATTGCAGGGGCTCAAAATTTTGAGCCCCTGCAGTAACGATGTATAAACAAGCAAACAGGAGTCAGACATGGCAGATGAAAAATTAGTAGTAGTTGCAGGCGCTACGGGCAGGGCGGGCAGGCTGGTGGTGCAGGAGCTTTTGAAACGTGGCTACAGGGTCAGGGCGCTTATGGTGCCG
>JAFGCP010000303.1 GCA_016932595.1 Deltaproteobacteria bacterium | reverse complement strand
TCTCATGGGCATGTAGGTACTGTAGGTTGGGTTGAGGAACGAAACCCAACAACTCTTTGCGGGCTTAACCCAACCTGTATAAATGCCTTTATGTGCATACTATTATGAGACGATTAATAAAACACCCAAACCGGTCAGCAAGGGCCGCTTGAATTTGCCTGCTTGATTGCGTATTCCCCCCCGGCTTTCTTCATGACTGCATACACTGAAAGGCCCGTCTTTAATAGAATTTCCATTGCTTAGTACGGCTCCCCATAGATAAGGGGTCAAAAAGCCGGACACGAACCCTCTGCTGAATTGTACCGGTAGGCCGGACAAAGCGAAGCGTGTCCGGCAATAGTTCAGACATGTACGCACCTATCAGGTTCTTTGTCCGGCCTACGGTTCATTTTTTTTGTACCCTTTTCAATGGGACGCTGTACTTAGTTCACAGGGGCGCTCATTTTTTTTGTTTCGAGCGCACCGTCGCCAGCATCTGCTCTGCCGTTCGCGGTATTGTTCTCCGGCGTGTCTTCCTCAGAGAGGAGCCAGCGCATGGCGTGCTCATAGTCCGTGAAGGCATTCACTGAAAAGCCGCGGTTGCGCGAGCAGGTCTCAAAGAAACTGGCAAGCTCAAAATTGACCCCCGGAAGAACAAGAAGAGCGGCTTTCCTGCGAAAGGTGTCGCCATGCCGGTAAAGCTCCCCGACAAGTTCATACAGATCAAATACCGTCAAATCAGACCGTGTGTTACGAAAGTCAACGAGCAGCTCGTAATCTGCCGGGGGCTTTTGGGCTTTTGCTATATCTACGAGAAGTTGCTTGCTTGTGACGATGTTTATGATACCCGCAGGGGTCACCTCCATAAAATCGCCTGAGGTAATGATTTTGATGTTTGTTGCCACGCCATGCTTCCTTCCTGAAATCCCACATCCGCCTGGCTTATCAAACGTCTTAAATCAGTATTTACGGGTAGCTGCCAGTGCCGGATTCATGATGTGTTGGGTTCGTCCTTATGCAGAAGCGGCTTCATGCGCAGGCGCTTTTAAGCAGCTTCGTCTCAACCCCCAAAAAAATTACGCCGCATATTGCCCGCCAGCCATGTAGCCTGCGGCGGCTCAAGCCCTCTGCGACCCGGTAATCCATGAATCCTCACGCATCGCTGCCGTTTTGCAGACCACATTAAATCCGGCCCATAAGCAGCAACAGGAGTATAATCAAAAGAATTAATCCGATTCCGCCGCTGGGATAGTATCCCCATTTTCGGCTGTGCGGCCACGCGGGTATTGCGCCAGCCAGCAACAAAACCAGAATGACAATTAAAATTATTCCGAGCATGTCATACCTCCTTCAAGGCAGCGCCATTTGCCGCGCCATCTCTATTCGCGCGGCGGTTGAGCTTTATTGCCACACCGCAAGCCGTTGAAAAATTCTACTGAAACCGATTTAAATCCGTTTCCAGTGAATCGAGCCTGCGGGAAATGGCTCCTCTCTCCTCATAGCTGGAGTATCGGCCTCCATCCGTCATTCGCAAATAATCGCGCCGAATGGAGTCAAGTCTGGTTTGAAATTCCCGCTGCTCTGTTGAAGGCAAATGTCGATAGTACCTTCCATCATCAATTCTCCTTTGGAGTGCGACAATCCTGTCCCCATTCCTTGGCTCTTCAAGCTTTGCAGGTCGGGCAAGGGCCCTGTTGATCTCATCGCCAAGGGCATCAAGCCTTTCTTTCAGCCTGTCCCATTTCTCCCGGTACACCCTTTTGTTTCTGAGCATTTCATAGTCTGTTCGAATTCCCTTCAGCGTCGTCAGAAACATTTGTGTCTGATCAGGGGAAAGCGCGCCGGTTTTCAGCCCATCTCCAATCTTCTCCTGGATTACAACCATCTTATTCTCGGCGCTTCTCTCCTCATGCGGCCATGTTTGCGGCAGCGTGGCGCAGCCCGAAAACAAGGCTACCGCAAACACCGCGAATGCGGTTAAAAAACGGGCGTTCTTCATTTCGCGCCTCCTTCCTTTACCGGTGCGATCGTTCTTGCGAGGTTTTTCTGTGGGATGAATTTACCTGCACTGAGCGATTTTTTCGATCCACGCATGCTTTTGCCCTGGCGCTCGCTGCACACAAAATCGCTCAGTGTAGGTTCAATAAAACCACTACTTGCCGGCCACTTTTTTGACCTGGCCGATTTTTTCTTGAACCTTTCCGGCTATATTTTCCTCTTTACCCTCGACTTCCAGGCCGCGATTTCCGGCTATTTTTCCGGCGGTCTCCTTGATCGCGCCTTTCGCCTGATGCATCTTGCCTTTTGCTTTATCTTTAGCGCTTGATTGCATGATATACCCCTGTATGAATTTCGATTCGACATCCATCGTTATCCCACATTGCCTCTGCATACTCCCGGGAGCGCCCCCCGGCAGGCAAGGGGGCGCAGGCCGCCTGCAGCGCTTTACTTGCAGCAGCCTTGCTTACCGCCCGCGCGCTGACCTGTTCCCTTGCCCAATGCCTGGCCTTTATCTTTTTTACCGCTGCCCTGACCATCACGAGGCCCTTTTGCCCCTGTTGGCGGACCCGTACCATCTTTTTTCGGCATTTGAATCACCTCCCTCATATATTAACCGTCTCATAATAACTCACTAAAGGCAGGTTTTACGCGGGTTGGGCGAAGCCCGCAGATCACCGTTGGGTTTCGTTTGTCGACTCAGGTTGCGCGTCCTTTTACCCCCGTATCCCCTGCGGGTTCTTGCATGGGCTCCTCAGTTTGAATCTCTAATTTTTGATCTGCGTGAATTTTGCCCCTTTGAGGGACACATCAACCATGAGACCCTTGGCATCAAAAACAAACGCTACGACCGGGTCCTGCAATGAAGTGGTGTCGAGCCGCTTGCCGCCGCCGACGTCAACAACCGCTACATTTGCGGTAACGCCTGCTTCCCAGCCATCCGTGCTTTTAAACTGCTTGAGCGCCTCATTGGTCATAAAGGCCAGGATAATATCCATCTGCTCCGCACCAAAGGTGAATCCATAGGATCCGGAAACAAGATTATAGTAACCCTGCGTCTTCCCCCCGATTCGCAGCGCGCCCTGGCCGTAGGTCCCGCCCAGAACAAAACCCGCCTTGGTAACGCCGGACATCACCAGGAGCGCTTTGGCCGCCGACGTCAGCTCCTTGGCGCCGTTGACCTCTTTATAGAAACGCTGCAGCGTCTTGTTGGCGTCCGAATCTATCTGTGCGGCTGACTTGTTGAAGGTGCTCTGGGCAAACGCGCCGGAGAGCGCCAGGGTAAGGCAGAAAAAAACAGCCATCACTGCCGCAAAAAAATATTTTTTAGCATAGGCGTTCATGGTGTTATCCTCCCGTGTAAAGGTTCTATTGTCTTCAAAAACTTCATTGACGCCGTCGAAGCGTCCCCCAAAAAGGCGGCTGCAACACTGCGTGGCGCATGATTCAGCCCACCGTGGGGGGGCAAAATCAGCCCAGCCGCCCTGCGAGTGGCTGTTGCCGCTCAAGGCCCTGTTTTTAATCACCTCCCTTAGCGGGCGCCGTCGTCATGCATGCCGGGACATCTCCCTCCTCGTGCAATGTCTCTTCCCCCTGTTTTTATTGTCGTATGCCGAAAAAGAACGCCTTTGTCTCATCCTCTTTATCGTAACCGCCAAAACCGAGCTCATAATAGACAATATCCATATTCCCCAAAAGGATGATATCGAAGAGTTTCATTCCGCTTACGTCAAAGGTGTACTTAGCCAGCAGATTGTCGGTAAAGACCTCATAGCTTGCGGTAAACGACAGCCCGTTTTCATCAAAATCGCCGCTGCCGCCGACACCCAGTACGCCGCCGTCAAAGCTGACAACCAGAAACTGACCATCTTCAAATCCAAACACATCATTTTTAATATCCCCCTGGCTGCAATAGTCCCCGGCATCATATCTACAGAACGCTGTTATCCTGTAGTCATTGCCATCAAGGGCTAACGTGGTTGCCGCGGATGCGGCCGGAGGTGCCGTAAAAGAGAAACCCGTAACCATGAGCGCCGCTAATAGTAATTTTTTCATAGATGATTTCCTTTCCCGTGTGTCCGTGTTTCGTCAGTGACTCATCTTGACTGACTTTTGATGATACATTGAAAAATCAAGGCCCCATGCATTTTTTACAGCCTGTGCGCGGGGCGTCAAGCGCTGCGCGGGCGGTGCGAATGAAGGCCTGCCCCGTGAACAAACAGCTGTTTTCATGTGCGCATAGCCCACTGCACGCGAGGGGTGGCCCGCACACGTACTGCGCCGTGGCGTGCAAAGTCAGTCAGGGTGAGTGCGTGAAAAATTTTCCGCGCTTTCATTGTCAATGCGCCCGGCATTGTCGCGGCTGAAGCATGTTCGTCTGGTCACTCCTTCCTATGCCCCACGACCAGCAGCACGATGCCGCCCACGAGCGCAACAGCGCCGATGACCGGCGGCAGGGGAAACGTTTTCGTTGTTTCGGCAGTCATCTGGAGAGGGCCGAGATCGAGCACCTTCTCCCGGGTTATATACGAGATGCCCTGGTACGCGAACGCCACGATACCCCCGGCTATCAGTATGATTGCGCCTATGGTTTTGGGACTCATCATCAGCCTCCACTTTATTTGTCAGCCCGGTCGCGGACTTTTTACACCGCCCGTCGTCCCTGAATGACGTTGAACAGCACCATGACAATGGCGACTACCAGCAGTATGTGCACAAGCCCGCCCATCGTGTAACTACTCACCAGCCCCAGAAGCCACAAAACCAACAGCACTACGGCAATTGTATACAGCATATGACGCTCCTTTCTGTTGTGCTCGTGGACGGGCTGCCGTCTGCTACCCTCCTCCGCGCATCAGCCGGCAGCGCTCCAGAGTTTGTACGTTGTACGCGATCGACATCTGGTTCTGTACGCTCCTCGCGCCTCGAACATCCTGCGCAAGTATTCTGGACATTTCGGAAAAACAGGATCGCTGTTGCGATTTCGTTTCCCTTTGTTTAATGCAATTGTTCTGTCGTTTACCCGTGGGCAACCTGCTATGTATCGCCCTCTGGCTTTTTCTCCTCACCGCGTATCTTTTTTTCGGCTTTTTCCAAAGCGTCCGCCAGCTTGCTTCTGAGCCCTTCCGTCGTCAGGTGCAGCTCCTCGACCTTGCGCTTTAAGTCATCGGTCGATCCGCCGCTTTTTGTGTAGGAAAGATATGCAACTACCAGTGCGATTATTGAAATACACAGTGCCACTGCTGCCATGATTGCTCCTTTCGTGTAATGAAAAATTGGTTTACCAAAATCGCCCTGTGGCTTAGTTTCAGCCTTGGTTTTTGAGCCTTTTTTTCCGTGAGCGCACAAAAAACAGGAAAAGCCCGGCAATAAAACCCGCAAAAAAAGCCGCCCCGACTATAAGCGAGGTTGAC
>JAFGCP010000302.1 GCA_016932595.1 Deltaproteobacteria bacterium | reverse complement strand
GCCAGAAGCCCGGAGCTGTTTGATACCGACATCTGGGTGGAGGCAAACACAGGCAGCCCGAGGCTGCACGCGGCCTCGATCACGGAAAAGTCCCAGCAGATGACCGCGTCGATTCCTGCACTTCGGGCCCGGGCAAGCAGCCGCCTCATTTTCCCGAGCTCGGCTTCATAGATAATCGTGTTAAGGGCGAGATAGGCGCGCGCGCCTGCGCCGTGGCACAGCCTGGCAATCCTGCCCAGAGAGGCTGCGGTAAAATTGACGGCCCCGGCCCGCATATTAAACCCCTGAATACCGAAATAGACGGCGTTGCAGCCCGCATCAAGGGCGGCGCGCAGGCTTACCCAATCGCCTGCAGGTGACATGATTTCAGGTTTCGGAAAAGATCGTCTCATACAGGCCGTGGTGGAAAATATTCTCTTTACAGACGGAATAATTAAAGATAATTTAACCAACTGCTCAAGTCAATGCAAAGCTTAAAAAATATGGAGGTTTAAAAAATGAGCGTTCTTGATGCCATCGGCAACACGCCCCTTGTTGAACTCAGGCGTATCTGGAACCCGGATGCAACCGGTGTGCGCATACTGGCAAAGCTTGAAGGATCAAATCCCGGCGGCTCCGTGAAAGACCGGCCTGCATACTTTATGCTCAAGCAGGCCGTTGAATCAGGGGAGCTCACACCTGATAAAACGATACTTGAACCAACCTCAGGCAATACCGGCATCGGCATGGCCATGATAGCGACCGCCATGGGCTTTCGCATCAAACTCACCATGCCCGCCTGCGTGAGCGAGGAGCGGCGCTCCATACTCACCGCTCTGGGCGCAGAGCTTGAGCTCACCCCCGGCTGTGACAAGACAGACGGCGCCATCATGCGCGCCCATCATATTATGGAAAAATTCGGGGACACCTATTATATGCCCAACCAGTTTGCTAATCCGGCCAACTGGCAGTCACATTATGAAACAACGGCCCCTGAAATCATTCGGGACACCGGGGGCGAGGCTGATGCCTTTGTTGCCGGGATGGGCACCACAGGCACGCTCATGGGCTGCTCGCGGTATTTCCGAGAAAAACATCCGCGCACAAAAGTCATCGGCATCGAGCCGGTGCTGAATCACCGCATACAAGGCCTGAAAAATATGCAGGAATCAATTGTGCCGCCTATCTATGACCCGGGCCTGCTCGACAAAAAAATCATCTGCCAGGATGACGATGCCTTTGAATTATTCCGCGATCTGGCCCTGCGGGAAGGGCTGTTCTGCGGGTTGAGCAGCGGCGCCGCCATTTGGGGCGCCATGGAGATTGCAAGGGACCTGGCGCGGGGATCGACCGTGGTTGTGCTGTTTGCCGACCGCGGCGACCGTTATCTCTCAACCGAGGCGTTTCGCTCCGTATGCGCCCTGTGCCCGCCGTAAGCGCACCTTCCTGAATACACTGCCACATATACAAGCGGGCACTATTACTATACGAAAAAAACTATTTAATCCCCCTTTGCTAAAAAAGGGGGAAGTTTACATTCGGGCTCGCGTCCGAAATTGTGCTTTTACAAGGAACCCAGCGATGCCTTCCATGCCTGCATCTCACGGAGAGCCCGCTCGGCATGCAGCCTTTTGCGGTCTGCTTTACGGGCTTTGGCGCCGAGCGCGGGGAGGATGCCGAAATTTGCATTCATGGGCTGGAAATCCTTAGTGGATGGGTCGGTAATATAGGCAATAAGCGCCCCGGTCAGCGTAGCTGCAGGAGGCGCCGCGAGCGGCAGACCTGCAGCACGTCGAGCCGCATTGATGCCTGCCACAAGGCCCATGGCTATCGACTCTACATATCCTTCAACTCCCGTAATCTGGCCGGCAAAAAAGATTCGCTGATCCGACTTCAGCTGCAGCGACGGCGCCAGCAGCGACGGCGAGTGAATATAGGTATTTCGGTGCATGCTGCCGTAACGCGCAAACTCGGCATGCTCAAGGCCGGGAATCAGGCCGAATACCCGCTTCTGCTCCGGCCATTTCAGACGCGTCTGAAAGCCCACTACATTGTACAAGGAGCCAGCAGCATTCTCCTGCCGCAGTTGCACCACACCATAGGGCTGCCTGCCCGTGCGCGGATCAATGAGCCCCACCGGTTTCATGGGACCGAAAGCAAGAGTTTCCACACCCCGTTCAGCCATTACTTCAACCGGCATGCACCCTTCAAAGGGGGTAAGCGTCTCAAATTCCCGCAGAGGAACCTTTTCGGACGCCAGCAACTCGCGCACGAATCTATAATATTCTTCCTGCGTGAGCGGACAGTTGATATAATCAGGCTCCCCCTTGTCATAGCGCGATGCCCGGTAGGTTTTTTCCGGGTTAATGGAATCAGCCTCAATAATAGGGGCTATGGCATCATGAAAAAAAAGAAATTGGCCGCCCAAAAGGGCATTTAAATTTTCGGCAAAGGCATCAGAGGTAAGCGGGCCGGTTGCAACTATGACACTGCCTTCCGGCGGCAGGGCAGAAAGCTCCTCACGAACCAGGGTAATGCGGGTATGCTGTTCAATGGCCTGCGTAGTACTGCTTGAAAACCGCTCACGGTCAACGGCAAGGGAGGCGCCGGCGGGCACGCGGGTGGCATCTGCCTGCCTCATAAGCAATGAATCAAGCATGCGCAATTCCTCCTTCAAAACGCCGGAGGCGGCTGCACGGCCTTCGGCTTTCAGAGAATTGCTGCATACAAGTTCGGCAAGACCCGGGCTTGCATGTGCCGGGGAAAACCGGCGGGGCTTCATTTCATGCAAGGTTACCCGGCAGCCTCTCTGCGCAGCCTGCCAGGCCGCTTCGCAGCCGGCAAGCCCGGCGCCGATAATGGTTATTTCATTCTGTGCCGACATAATAACGGGATGACCTTGTAAAAAAAACGGGCAAGCCGCTTTCTGAGGTTTGCCCGCTCTGCTCTCTTAAAGTAAAATCATTCTTCAGCCGGAGCGTCCTCAGTCTTCACCGTGCGTTTATATTTGCATGTCTCGCTGGGGCATTTAATCGTATGGCCGTAGCGCTTGGTGATTTTCTCAACAAGATATGGCGAGCCGCAGTCGGGGCAGGATTCTGCCAATGGCTTGTCCCAGGTGGCGAACTTGCATTTCGGGTAATTGGAGCAGCTGTAGAATATTTTGCCGCGTCGGCTTTTCTTTTCCATTATTTTTCCGGTGCCGCATTCGGGGCAGGCAACATCAAGCGTTACGGGTTTTTTCAGGGGCCTGATAAATTTACAGGCCGGGTAGCCCGAGCAGCCGAAGAATGCGCCGTAGCGTCCCTGCTTCACCACCAGCGGTTTGCCGCACTGCTCGCATGTCTCATCAGTGAGCTGCGGCGCTTCAGGCGCGTCGACGCCGTCGGAATTTTTAAGGTTGCGCACATGGCGGCACTCGGGAAAGCCGCTGCAGGCATAAAACCGACCGTACTTGCCCAGACGAATAAGCAGGGGCTTGCCGCAATCGGGGCAGATTTCCTCGGTTTTCTCCGTTGTCACATCGGCCTTTTGAACCTCGGCCTCCTTGTTTTTAATCAGCTCAATAAAAGGGCCCCAGAACTCCTTGATCGCGGGCTTCCATGATGCTTCGCCGCGCGATATCTGGTCGAGACGGTCCTCCATGTAGGAGGTAAAACCGTAATCGACATATTTTGAGAAATGCTTCACCAGCAGGTCGCTCACGATCATGCCGATATCTTCCGGATGAAACCGCTTTTTGATGAGCTTCACATATTCGCGGTCCTGCAGGATACTTATGATGCTCGCATAGGTCGACGGTCTGCCGATGCCCAGCTCCTCAAGCGCTTTTACCAGCGATGCTTCGGTGAAGCGGGGGGGCGGCTGGGTGAAGTGCTGCTCGGGTTTCAGCTCGATAAGATCAAGCCCCGCACCCTCTTCAAGCTGGGGCAGCATGCCTTCATCCTCCTTCGTCTCATCCTCTGAAGTATCGTCGCCTTCAATATACAGCTTCATGAAGCCGGGAAACCGCACTGAAGAGCCGGTGGCGCGGAAAACAAACTGCTGCTTCGCATCGATATCGATTGACACTGAATCAAGCAGCGCTACGGCCATCTGGCTTGCCACGGCCCGTTTCCATATAAGATTATACAGCTTGTATTCATCGGGGCTGAGGGCATTTTTAATCTCGTCGGGTATGAGGCGTGCATCGGTTGGCCGTATGGCCTCATGGGCCTCCTGTGCGTTCTTCGACTTTTTAGCAAACTGCCGCGGATGCTTGAGGCTGAACTCCCCGCCATAAATCTTCACGATCACATCATGAATATCCCTGAGCGCGCCCTCTGAAAGGTTGACGCTGTCGGTGCGCATATAGGTAATAAGGCCCGTTGTGCCCGACCCCACATCAATTCCTTCGTAAAGCTTCTGAGCGATAGACATGGTCTTTCTGGCTGAAAACCCGAGCTTGCGGGACGACTCCTGCTGGAGGGTGCTGGTGATGAACGGCGGGGGCGGCGTGCGCCTGATTTCCTTTTTCTGTACCGATGCCACGGTGTAGGCGGCGCCGCGCAGATTCTCGACAATACGCTGAGCTTCTCCCTCATCGGGGATGGCAAGCTTATCGAGCTTTTTCCCTTCACTCTGCACAAGCTGGGCGTTAAAAGGGCTCTGCCGGTCCCGGGGTGTCAGGCGTGCCTGGATACTCCAGTACTCATCCTGCTTAAAGGCCCGTATTTCAAGCTCGCGGTCGCAGATAAGGCGCAGTGAAACCGACTGAACGCGGCCGGCAGACAGGCCGTAGCGCACTTTTTTCCAGAGAAACGGGCTCAGGTTGAACCCGACCAGGTAGTCCAGCACCACGCGTGCCTGCTGCGCATCGACAAGATCGATGGCAATATCGCGGGGTGCTTTGATAGCCTCGGCAATAGCGTCTTTCGTTATTTCATGAAATGCGATACGCTTGACATCATGCTGCGCGGCCTTGCCACGGGCGGGCTTATCGAGCTTGAGCGCCGACACCAGATGCCAGGCAATGGCTTCGCCCTCGCGGTCGGGGTCTGTGGCCAGGTATACGGCAGAGCAGTCTTTGAGAGACTTGCTTATTTCACTCAGAAACTTTTTGCTGTCGGCAATGATATCATATTTGGGGACCACATCATCCCCGATTTCAACCGACCCCTGCTTGCTTGGCAGCGCCCGCACATGGCCCTTGCACGCAAGGACGGTAAAATCTTTGCCGAGAAACTTCGTGATGGTCCTGGCCTTTGCAGGCGATTCGACGATTACCAGAGATTTTTCCATAAAACACGCTGACTTCTAAATGATTATAAATTATAAGACACGGAGTCTTCGGAAGAAAAAGGGCTGCAGCCTGTCACTGAAGTTTTAGTTTATATGTGCTTTCGCAAAACGCTTGCCCGGCAGCTGCCGCACACAACCGGCAAGTTCAAGCTCAAGCAAAAGCGATGAAAGCTGCCCCGAGGGCAGGTGCGACCGGACTATAAGTTCATCAATATGCACCGGGGCTTCCTGCAGCATGCCATAAAGGTTTTGCAGGGCAGGCTCAAGCTCAGCTATCACGTCAACCTCCGGCTGAACCAATGCGTGCTGCGGCCCGCCAAGCTTCAGTTCCTCAAGAATGTCTCCGGCTCCCTCAACGAGTTTGGCGCCGCTGCGCAACAGACTGTGCACGCCTTTGGCTTTAAAAGAGTAGATGCTGCCGGGTACGGCAAAAACGTCGCGGCCCTGCTCAAGGGCCATGCGGGCCGTGATCAGCGACCCGCTTTTCATCCCCGCCTCAACAACAAGAACCCCGAGGGCAAGGCCGCTGATGATCCTGTTGCGCGCCGGAAAATTATAGGCATTGGGCTTAGTGCCCATGCTGTACTCGGATACAACAGCGCCGTTTTCCGCAATCCGGTCATACAGCCTTTTGTTTTCCAGTGGATACACTATGTCAACGCCGCAGCCCAGCACCGCGATGGTTCGGCCCTTGGCTGCGAGCGCTGCGGCATGCGCTACCGAATCAATGCCGCGTGCCATGCCGCTCACCACGGTAAGGCCGGCAGCTGCCACTTCACGGCAAATATCAAGGGCTGCCTGACGGCCATAGTCCGATGAACTGCGGGAACCCACAACGGCAAGGGCGCTCTGATCCTTCGGCTTCAGGCTGCCCTTAACATACAGAAGCGGCGGCGGGTCGTAGATATTCCTGAGATTATCAGGATACTCCGGTGAAACAATGGTGAGCGCCCGCACGCCTGCAGCCTCAATGCGCTCTATCTCGCGGTCGATGGCATCGCTGTGCCTGAACCGGGCAATGGCCTCAACCGTCTGCGGCCCCATGCCCTCTACCTGCGCAAGGTCATCGCGCCCGGCATGGAACACGCTCTCCGGAGAGCCGAAGCGCGCAAGCAGATTCCTGCAGGTGACATTCCCTATACCGGCAATAAGGCGAAGGGCTATCCAGTAATACAGCTCATGCACAGGCTACATCCTTTGCGGTTTAAAAGCAAAGCAAGATTGATAGCCGCGGGGCTTTTAAATGTCAAGCTCAAAGTTGGCAGCTCAAAGTCGGCCATAAAGCATAAACCAGGGGCCTGCGCACTCAGTGCAGAACATTGGGCATAATGTCCGGCCCGCTGTATGATGTGTTTAAAGCCTGAAAACTTTTCGCGTATTTGTCGCCGTCGCCCGGGCCACTTCATCAATAGGGAGCTGTTTTATCTGTGCTATTTTTTCAGCAACCAGGCGCACATAGGAAGGCTCATTTCGCTTGCCCCGGTAAGGCGCAGGGGTGAGAAAGGGGCAGTCGGTCTCAATAAGCAGGTGCTCAAGCGGCACGTTGCGCACAACTTCCTGGATAAGCTGGGCGCTCTTAAATGTGACCGTGCCGGGAATGGAGATATAAAACCCCATATCGATGCAGGCAAAAGCCATGGCCGTATCACCCGAAAAGCAGTGCAGCACCCCGCCCATGTCATGGGCATGCTCCTCCCGCAGTATTGCAACTGTTTCATCATGGGCATCCCGGTCATGAATGACCACGGGCATATTCAGGCTCCGGGCAAGGCCGAGCTGGTCACGGAAGCAGCTGCGCTGGGCATCCCCGGGCGAACGGTTACGAAAAAAATCAAGGCCCATTTCCCCTAAAGCAACAACTTTGGCATCAGCGGCATTTTTTTCAATAAAGTCAATAGCCGCGCGATCACATTCTGCTGCATTATGCGGATGCATGCCGAGGGTTGCGTAAATGAAAGGATAGCGGGCGGCGATTTCAAGGGCCTTCCTGCATTCGTCCATGCCGATCCCTACGGTGATGATCGAATCGATGCCGCTATCCAGAGCGCGCTGTATAACGGCATCAAGGTCATGGCTGAATTCCGGCAGATCAAGATGAGCATGTGAATCAATGATAGACATACGCCGTATTAATTTGAATTTCAGATTTTATCCGCCAAGCACCTGCACCCAGACCGTACGGTTTCGGGGACCGTCGAATTCGCAAAAAAACAGAGACTGCCAGGTGCCGAGCTGCAGGCTGCCGCCTTCAACAATCACGTTAAGAGAGCAGCCAAAAAGGGATGCTTTGATATGGGCTGCCGAGTTGCCCTCGCTGTGGGCATAGCCGTCAGTGAACGGTATAACCTTATTCATCTCCATGAGCATATCGCGGATCACGTCAGGATCGGCATTTTCATTTATGGTCACCCCCGCCGTGGTATGCGGCACAAAAACGGTGCAGATGCCGCTTTGAATGCCCGTTGCATGCACCGCAGCCTGCACCTGGGCGGTAATGTTCACCATATCGGTCTGCTTGCGTGTTGTTACGGTGAATTGTTTCATGCTGTGCCCTGTTTTTTAAAAATCTGATTAAATAAATTGATTATACCCGCCCGTATGCACATATGTCAACCACGGCAATCACAAATGACTTGCTCCGGCAACGTATTGACATGATCAGCAAGGGCTGTTATGGTACTTTTCTAAATGAAACACTTGTGAGATCTATGTATTCAGCACGACCCATACAGAGCATTCCTGCCCCGGTTGTTCGCGCATGCATCCGCACGGCGTTATTGCTGCTGGCGTTCATGCTGCTGCTTGCGCCTGCATCGGCGCCGGGTGCAGACAAGCAGAAATTCCCCCGGCCCACAGGTGCTGTCAATGACTTTGCCGGCGTTATCCCCGCGGACATCAAAGCCCGCATGGAAAATCTCGGCGGCGAAATTCTGGAAAAAACCGGCACCGCCGTGGTTGTTGCCACCTTCTCCTCCCTTAATGGAGAAGAACCCGACATGTACGCCACCGATCTGTATGCAGCCTGGGGCATCGGCAAAAAGGGTGAAGATAAAGGCGTGCTCATCTTTCTTGCCGTGCAGGAAAGGAAGATACGAATTGAGACCGGCTATGGCGTTGAAGGCATACTGCCCGACGGTCTTGTCGGCAGCATTCTCGACCAGTATGTGATGCCCTATCTTAAGGCCGGCGATTACGGCCAGGGGCTTTTCAGCGGCATGCTTGCCGCGGGCACTGTTATCGCCCGGGATGCCGGCGTGACCATCGGCGAGGGCTATCAGTTGAAACGCCCCGTTCAACAAAAAAGGCGGCAGCGCGGCTCAGGGCTTGGAGGTCTGCTGCTCCTGGTGCTGCTTGCTCTCTTTGCAATGACGCCGGTTGGCAGGGCTATGCTGCCCTGGCTGCTGCTCTCAGCGCTCTCGGGAGGACGAGGCGG
>JAFGCP010000301.1 GCA_016932595.1 Deltaproteobacteria bacterium | reverse complement strand
GTCAGGGTAATTTCTCGTTTTTTCATAATGGAATATCTCCTTGATTTTGTTGTGAACTAGTCCGGTAATTATTTTGCAAGCGCTTCGGCAATGACGCGCTTGACCATCACGCCCGCTACGTCGCGGCGATATTCCGCCGTGGAGCGCACATCATCAATAGGCTTAATTTCCGTGGGGACTGTTTCAACAATCTTTTGGAGAACATCCTCGGTGATCTGGCTGCCCTCGAGCAGGGCCTCGACTTTTTTCAGCCGAATCGTGGTAGGCGCCACTGCGCCCATGGCAACGCGGGCTTCCTTGCAGGTCTTGCCGGACATGTCCAGGCGCACGGCGACATTGAGCTTGGAAAGGTCAAGGGTGGTGCGGGTCATGCGTGCAAAAGCATTGCAGGAGCCGCTCGGCTGCGGTGGCAGTTTGATTTCAATGGCAAGTTCCTCGGCCTTGCACTCTGTCACTTTGTACTTCAAATAAAAATCATCAATGCTGACTTCGCGCTTGCCCTTGGAAGTGCGGAGCACTACTTTTCCGCCGATCGCCAGGACCGCGCAGATGCAGTCGCCTGAGGGTGAAGCACGCATGATATTGCCCACAACGGTGCCCATATTGCGCGTCTGAGGCGTGCCATTGATGGCGCATGCTTTCCACAGGGCGGGATAGCGTTTTTTCACATCGGCATTGTCGGCAACCTGCTGAAGGGTCGCCATTGCGCCGATGCGAAGTCCGTTTTTGCTGTCATACTCGACATAATCAAGACCCGGGATCTCGGCAAGACTGATCACATTGGGGCTGCCAAAGCCCTTGGTCATCGAAACCACTACATCGGTACCACCAGCCATGACAGAAGCCTTACTCTTTAATTTGCCAAGCAAATCAACGGCTTCCTTGATGCTCTGGGGTATCAGCAGCTCGAATTCCGGCAGTATTCGACTACTGGCCATAGTTGTTACCTCCATAATTAGTTTACATTCAAAACTCTGTTCTGATTCACTGGCTGATGCTTATTTCTTTCATCCCACCTCCCTTCCCGGAGCTTTTTTGATGAACGTGTATCGTTTGCGCAATAAAAAAACCGGTTCCGTGACGACACGGGACCGGTTTATAAACATAGAAACCGACTCTCTCCTTTCCGCCACGGGAGGCCTGGCGCTTTCGCATCAGGCCCTTTCGGCCGCAGTTTCATAAACTCGCGCTCGTAGAAATCAGCGGCTCGGAGATATTATATTTCAGGTACGGCAATGCGCCGCCGCCTGACTGCACAGGCAACTATGCAGAGTATGCCCTACAGTAGCGCCGTGCCTGCACACTGTCAATCGGGCCCGGCAAAAGACGGCAACATGAAAATGGCACCTGAGCGGTCAGTCGCAATCGCTGCCATGGGCCAGCAGCTCAGCGGCCCAGGCCGTCTTCAGAAAATCGCCGCATTGCTTTGAGCTTCTGCCGATTACCTGCTCGCGCACCGGCGTAGGGCCATAAGTTGCAATAAGGTCCCCTGCGTAGTAGACCCGCCACGAGCCATCCAGGAGCTGGCGCACCTCGACCTGTGCTTTCGCATACGAGATACGTTTCCGGCCGGGCGGTATATCGATGCGGATATCTCCGAGCGCAACAGTATTATCGTGCTGTACGGTTGCGGGATAATAAAAGCTGCAGGCCCGCTCGAGATCAAAGCCTTCAGGCAGCTTGCGCCACGCAGGCTCGCTTTGCTCAGGCTCGCAGGCATGGTTTCGGTTAAAGACGGTGATAAGGCCCCGATCAAGCAGCGCGTTGGCCGTGCCGGGGTTCATGATATCCCTGCCTTCAAACTGGCCGGCAAGGAAAGATTCAAACAGGGCCGTAATGCTCACGATACGGCGCTTGCTTTCAAGATAGTGCGCCGCTCCCAGTGCCCGCAGCGCACGCTCGACCTGGCTCGGATCTCGCTCACCCCGCAGTTGCTCCTCCAGTGTCCAGGAGTTGCCGCTTCTGCGCACGGCGCTGCGGCTGTGCTGGCAGAAAGCCCGTGGCACGCCGCAGGTACGCACAACCTCCCGCAGGAGCCAGAAGTACCCCTGCGTTGTTTCTTCCGGAAAAAAACGCGCCGCAAGGCAGCGCAGCGTTGCCGTGTCGACTGCGGCCATAAAACAGGTTGCGCCGTCGCCGAACCAGTTTTTCGTAATCCCTCCCCACAGCACCATCAGACCTTCTCTTGCATAGCAGGACAGCAGCGGCCCCCCTGCAGCCTTTTTGCCTGCCTGAACCCGCTTCACGCCGCAGGCACGCAGTATTCGCCTGACAGTTTCACGGCTCAGGCCGATGCCGTGCTCGGACAGCAGCCGGGCTGTCAGTTGCGTATCGTTTAAGGTTGCATAGCGCGTGCGCGCAAGATGCAGAATGCGCGTACGGATCTGATCGCTCAAAGCCCGGCGCGAGGGCCTGCCGATATTGCCGTGCAGAACCCCCCGCGGGCCGTTGCACAAAAAAGCCTTCTTAAGCCGTTTTGCCTGCCTGTAGCTCACGCATATTTTTACGGCAGCTTCCCGCAGCGTAATATAGCCGCCGACAACCATCTGCAGGTAGTGGATGCGCTCAAGCTGTCCGGGGTTGAGCGCGAGCGGTTCCGCTTCAGCCGGGCTCCGGGCAGTTCTCGTGTGGCAGGATTTCTGCACGGCTTAAAAAAATCCTTTCTGCATCATATAGGCGAAAAACAGGGGGGTTTCGCAGTCCGCCATGTTCTGCTCATTGAATATTTCATGCGGCGTTCCCCTGTTTGCGACTGTGCCGCCGGCATAGACTATAACGGTATCAGCCAGGCAGTAGGCCTCGAAAATGTCATGGGTTACCAGAACGACCGGTATGCGGTAGATGCTGCGGATATCGCGCAGAAAGTCGCGCATCTGCCCGCGCAGAGTAGAGTCCAGAGCGGAAAACGGCTCATCAAGCAAAAGCAGATCGGGCTGCCGTATAAGCGCCCGGGCAAAGGCCACACGCTGCTTCTGGCCGCCTGAAATCTCGCAGGGGAGCTTTTTCTGGAGCCCCTCCAGCTGAAAAAGATCCATGATGTCGCGCAGCCGGCGGTCGCAGTCCGTTGCGCTGACGCCCACAGCGCCGTAGAGAATATTTTTTTCAACGCTCATATGGGGAAAAAGCGCCAGGTCCTGAAATACATAGCCGATGCAACGCTTCTGGGGCGGCAGGCAGGCTCCTGTCCCCGTGTCCGTGAGCACGGTGTCGCCCAGCGTGATGCGGCCCCTGTCGGGCTGCATGTGTCCGGCAATCAGCTGCAGGGTCATGGATTTGCCGGCCCCGGACGGCCCGAAAATAACGGCAAGCTCATCGCCGATCTCCCAGGAGACATCCAGATGAAAACCTTTTATCGTCTTTTCAAGGGCAACGCTGAGCGCCATGCCGGCTCCCTCCGGAACGCTGCTGTTCTTTCCATGATCCTACCTGTTTAAAAAGGCGACAGGCCGTTCCTGCCGCATTTGCGAAATCGAGAGCTCAGATGGTTTGCCAGCAGCAGCAGTCCGCCGGACACAACCGTAAAGACGGCAACCATGAAATGCGCGCGGCCCCAGTCCCCGCTTGCCGCACTGGTGTAAATGGCAAGGGGCATCGTATCGGTTCTGCCGGGGATATTGCCGGCGATCATAAGGGTTGCGCCGAATTCGCCCATGGCCCGGCAAAATGACAGCAGGGCGCCGGCGATTATACCCGGTTTGGCCAGGGGCAGTATGACGCTGAACAGCGTCTCCCTTTCAGTGCGCCCCAAAGAATAGGAGGCGCGCACCAGATTTACATCAACCGACTCTATGGCCGCGCGCGTCGTTTTGACCATCAGCGGCAGGGACACGACAAAGGAGGCCAGGGCCGCGGCCTGCCAGGTAAACATAATGCTTTCGCCCGTCAGCTCATAGAGCCAGCGGCCCGGAATGCCGTTTCTGCCGAACAGAAGAATCAGGTAATAGCCCGTCACGCTGGGCGGCAGCACCAGCGGCAGGGTACAGAGTATGTCCAGGAGCTGCCTGCCGCGAAAGTCACATCGCGCAAGAACATAGGCAACTGCCATGCCGACAATGATTACAAAACAGGTCGCGGTCAAGGCAACCTGCAGCGACAGCCGGAGCGAAAAAAGCGTTGCACCGTCAAGACCGTTCATGGTTTTGCAAACCCGTATTTTTCAAGAATGCGGCGGGCGGCGGTGTCCCCGGCAATAAACCGCACAAAAAGCCTTGCCGCTGCCGGATTTTTTGTGTTTTTTATAACTGCTGCCGGATACAGCACCGGCCTGTGAGCTTGCGGGGGCACGCTGAAAAACACCCTAGCCCCGGTCGGCTGCGTAAGCGCATCGGTTTTGTAGACTATGCCCGCATCGACTTCTCCACGAACCACATAATCGAGAACCTGCCGTACGTTTTCTCCCATAATAAGTTTTTCTTTGAGCGCATCGCTCAACTTGAAAAAAGCAAGCACTTCCCCTGCATACCGTCCGGCGGGAACGGTCTGCGGATTGCCGATGCCGATTCTGCGAACTTCGGGGTTTTTTAAATCGTCCATGCCTGCAAGCTTCAGGCTCGACTGGGAGGGTTGCACAATGACAATACTGTTGCCGGCAAACACAGCCCGTGTTTCGGGAACGAGAAGATTTTTGCTTTCTATATCATTCATGTCTTTGGGCGATGCCGAGGCAAACACATCAACCGGCGCGCCCGCTTCAATCTGCCGGGCAAGGTCGCCGGAACCGCCGAAATTAAAAAGTACTTTAACCGTCGGATTTTTTGCCTCAAAGCTCTTGCCGATCTCCGTAAAGGCATTTTTCAGGCTGATGGCGGCGGACACGGTAATCTCTGTCTGGCCAAATGCATACCACGGCCTACAGAAAAATATGCAAAGGGCTACTGCTGTAAAGAGTAAACGCTTACTGTGCATGGCTCCTCCTTCATGAAAACGGGCAATAAAAAAAGCCGGTTCCGTGGCGACACGGAACCGGCTCGAAAGGTGCGAGTCGGCTGTTCTCCTTTCCGCCACGGGAGGCATGACTCTTTCGGGTCATACCCTGTCGGCCAGAAATTCATAAGCTTGCGCTTTTAGAAAAAACTGGCTCGGAGAATAATCTGTATAATAAAAATAAAAAAGCCGTTCCCCCTGAAAGGAAACGGCCCTACTGGCTCGTTCTATGCTCCTTTCCATGGGGAGGCATGGCTTCTTTCGAAGTCAGCCCTGTCGGCTGCATCGCCCTGGGCCTGGTGCCTTTAGGCTGATGCAGCTCGGAGACATGTCAAAAGAATATAAGAAAAACCTATGCATGTCAATATGCGGATTGATACCGCCTATTGCACAGTTATTATGTCCCCTCTGCTTTTCCCAGGGACGGCTGTTGCCGGCGGCGTTGTTTTACGGTTTCGCCCGGCTGGCGCACAGCAGGCTGTACTCTTCCCAGCCGCTGTGCTTTGCCTGCATATCGGTAAGGCCGGCAAGTTCCTCACGCGTCTGGGCGTTATTTGTGTGCTAGGGCATTTTCATGGGGCTTACCGAGGGCATACAAAAGGCCGATCTTGCCACGATCATGCCATCTCAATTAAAGGCAACCGCCTTCGGCGTCTTTGCAACCGCCGTGGGCCTGGCGCAGCTGCCGGCAAGCCTTATCGCCGGCCTTCTCTGGGATCGCGTCTCGCCGGCGGCCACCTTCTATTTCGGCGCTGCGACAGCAACCCTTTCCGCCATGCTTTTTGCAGGTCTTATTATATATTCGAACAAGGCCACCGTTGAGCGCTTCTGAAAAGGGATCTTGATGATGTCATTATCGACCGGCCCTGTCATGAGATTATGCTACAACAGCGAGGTCGTGGAAAAATCCAGATTATTGATGGCAGACAAAAAGGCAACATCACGGCGGCCCTGAACGGCAAACACGTAGGCACTATTATTTATAAGAATTAGTTTCAGGCTTTCCGGTGCAGCAATAACACCGAAAGGGCCTATAAGGGCAAGAGTTTTTGTTCCCTTCTTATATGGGTTTATTTCTTGTTGCCTCGTCATTAAAAAGTGAAGGTTGTTTTGATTTTGTAAAAATAGAATTTTCAGCATCCCGTAATATTTTTGTATTATCGCTATTTAGGGATTCGACCAATAAGTTTGGTGTCGGATTCATCGGAGTGGCCCCAAGAACCCCATCCCTTTGAGCTTCTTCTAAATCAAAAGATATCCGCCTTTGCTCCACATATACGCTTTTTGGTGCCCCATCGCTACCGATGGGCTCTATGCCTCTGTCTTGGATTGTCTTAACAAGTTCTTCTAAAACATCTTTGCGTTGTCTGATAAAAGTCGAAGCAAAACAACGCCAAAACACCCATCCTGCACGCTCTAATACGCTTTGCCGTTTCATATCATCAGCCCATTTGTCAGACCCATGATAACGATCCCCATCACACTCAATGGCAAGTCTTGTATCGTTATGACCTTCCACAACTAGGTCAATGCGATATTGGCCCACTGGAACTTGCGGGACAACCCAATAACCACGCTGTGTAAGTTCATCATAGAGTTCGCGTTCAAAAGGTGATTCGCATAGGTTGCGCAAGTCGCTAACACGCACTTCATCTTGAGCATATGGTAGTGAAAAATGCTGTATAAGCCCCCGCCGTAAAACATCAGCATTAGATAAATGTTCTAGGTCTACAGAACGAACAAGATACATTCTATCCTTAGCCCGTGATGCAGCTACATTAAAGCGCTGTGCAAAAGTATCTCGTACAAGAGGTGCTCCGCCATCCCTTGGAGCTGTTACCATCGATAAAAACATAATATTGCGCTCTTTGCCCTGAAAAGTTCGAGCATCTCCACAAGCAATATTATGACGCTGCATAAGCTCTGGCCCTATTTCTTCCGTAAGTCGATTCCAAACCTCCAGTGCTTGCTTATCAGCAAGAAGGGATACAATACCAATTGATCTCCCTGTCATTTTAGGATCAATAATGATCTTTTTTATTTCCTCTATGATAAAACGAACCTCTTGAAGATTTATATCGCCTTTTCGATAACCATTTTCTATCACTACATCTACCAGAGGCGGATCAAGCCTTTCAGAAGCTTTTGGCACACGCAATGGACGTAATTCATGATTATAGAATTCACGTTTGGAATATTCGATAATAGGAGCAACACTGCGAAAATGCTCTTTTAACATCACGGCATTTTTTGCAAATACAACTTTGCATAAATCATAAATAGAGCTTATTGGAGACATTTGTGCTCTATAGGTTTCGACCTGATCTTTAAGAAAACGGCTCATTAAACTTCGAATCTTTTCCTCTTCTATTCCTACACCATCAGGAGATACCTGCTTGTCGTCACCAACTATAAGAACTTTTTTAGCGCGCAAAAGTGCTGGTAATGCCGTAAGATCTGACTGTGAAGCTTCATCAATGACTACCAAGTCAAAACATCCTAATTCAGGCGGGAGTGACTCCGATATGCGATAATGAGGCATGATCCAGCATGGAACTGCTTTATTAGACTGTGCGGCAGCGTTACGCGCATCTTGACGAAAACGGACTGCTCGCTTGCCTTTTCCCTTGCCAATTTTCTTGATGGCATTTAGATATGCTTGAAGTGCGGCTCGAATACTTGGTGAGGCATTCTCTGCTAACTTTAACCATGTTCTTTTCACTACGACATCATGATATGCCCGCGCGAGATCACCTTCAACTTCCCGCCGAGCACGCATAAGTTTTTTTAGCTCCGAATGAGCATCTATAGACTCAAGATGTGTTGCCAAACGGCGTAAGCGCCATGCCTTATTCCAATGTAGTGGCAATGCAAAATCGACTGACCCAGTGAAGGGTTGTTTTAATAAATCAGCATAATTTTTTGCGCCCGATTTGGTTATTTTACTAGATACAATAGACACTGTATCAAAATAACTCTGAAGCCCCAAGATTCGAGATAGCTCTGCCATGAGCCTTGACCACTCTGATTGCACTTCCGCATCCGAAACTGCGGGGTTCCCAATAGTTTCCGCAAGAAACGTTCTAATAGCTTCAACAATGCGCCCATTGCGTTTTTCAAGGACTTTTTGAAAGCGTTCCTTAACTTGCCAGACAGTAGCTAAACGATTTTTTGTAAGATGGTGTCGTAAAGCGCCCTCCAGTTCGTCGAGGTACTTTTCGCTATCTGCTACTTCTCGTGCTTGCAACCATTTTGGAAATAAATCTCTAGCACACAAAACTAATTCAGACTCGCAATTTACTAGGGTTTTGACTTTAAGATAAAGTTGATACCTGTGCGCAGCAGCAATACCATGTTTTGGTTCTACGCCATGCAATGGGTCAATATGTAATTCAGGTACAAGTGTATTCCATCGTAATGCATATTCTCTCAATTGTCTAAGTAGCGACAAGTGAGAAGCTACATGCTGCCAGTCCTTATTTGTTTTGGGCTGATTTCCAAGCACACGAACTAATTCAATCCATTTTTTTACTTGGGAATTGCCAAATAGTTTCGCCAAACCAAAAGCACGTTTTCCTTCTGAAAGATTGTTTACCGCCATTAAAAAATCCGGATTAATCTCTGCCCCATCTGGTGTATTAACGGGTTTAGTGATAAATGATTTGCGTTTTTCGATTGCTTGTAGCAATTCTTCACCCAGTGATTCTAGAATTTTAAGAAGGTCATGGGGGAAAGACCGCTTTAAATTTTTGTGAAGTATGCTTGTCCATGGCTGGTGGGCCTGTTGCACATCATGTCGTAGTAACCTTAAGTTTTCGATATGAGAAAGAAGCTTTTGTGCAGCCACAAGCGTATCTTGACTGGAGTCAGCCAGCGAAGGGACTTCACCGTTCACCACACTTTGCTTCAATATCTCAAATTGTGAAAGGTCTTGATGTGTCTGAAGAAGGTCACGGGATTCTGGAAATTCGATTATTTGTGGTAATGATGTGCTCAGGTAATCTATATCATGCCCAAGATGGCGGCGCGCTTCTCGAAGTTGAGTAATTTCCATATCTGAAAATTTAGGGCTAAATTCAGGGCCAATACCTAACACATCCGGAATCCATTCAAACTGCCCAACATTATCAACAACTTCACTGGCAGCTTCTAGGGGGGCGATTTCTTCACCATCAAGACAAATATTGTTTAAATTTTTTCTTGCCCAATCGGATACCTTATGGTCAATACCAGAAAGTCTCCCATGTAATGCATCTATGGTTTCTTCCAAGTGATGTATTTCTTGAGCAATAGAACCTCGATTTATTCCCTGTACCTCGGCAGCAATTTTATGTATTGCGTGCTCAAATTGTTTCATCCCTTCTTGTTCGCTTGTAAGCAGTGCGATAGCAAGAGGTCTGATTTCCTCGGGCAATTGTTCCTGCAGCACAGCGAGGGCAGGGTCCTTCATAGAAGTCACCAATACACGCTTGCCTTCAGCTAAATAATGACAAATAATATTGGCGATTGTGTGCGTTTTCCCTGTTCCAGGAGGACCCTGCACAACTACGCCATCAGAAATATCAAGAAGCTGTATTATCCGTACTTGTTCATCATTAAATGGCTTGGGGAAATAGAGGTCACGGGCTTTTTTACTAGAAGAACCTCTGCAATCATGATAGGCAACCGAGACTCCTCGAAATTCAGGTAGCTCAATGACTGGATTTTCAAGCGATGGATTTGTAACAATCGCCCCTACGGCGGGTGGAAATTCACTGGGGTCGTCAAGTTCGCTAACTGCTTCTTTAAGTTTTTCCAAATCTTGCACAAAAAGATTATTGGTTCTCGGACGTGCAAATAGCACCCAGGTATCAGTCACCCTTAGTTTATCATCCGGCTCAGGTGGCATACGTTTTTCGGATTGCGATTCATCTGGACAGTATACACCATTACTTGCAAGATTAGTAACAGCTGCGCGCAACAAAGGCTCAAATGTGCTCCGATCGAAGGGTGAAAATGTCGCCATCGTTGTAGCAAAAAATTCTTTTGCTGTTTTCTCGAAATCGGTAACTCCTGGATTATCATTAGATGCATACCAATCGACTTCGATACGTGCATCGATATTGCGGGGCCTCACTTCAATTGCAGCAGTACTCGGATTTAACGACAATTCAACTAATTGTGTCACCAGTGGATAGGATACTTTAACCCCCTCGCAATTCCAGACACCCAAACCTACGCCCCATACAAATTCTATTTGAGCTTCTACTATACTCCCTTCAAGTTTTTGCTTTAAAGTAAACAACTCAGAATATAATCGAATTGTGCGCCGGCGAAGTTTTTCCTCATTTGCCCAAAGGCGCCATTTCGACTCAACATAAATTGAAAAAAGCGCTTTAACAGAATCTGCCTTCTCATATTCTGAAAGTATAATTGTCTTTTGAGGATCTATTAAAGGCTTTGCTCCCTGTTTTTTTGTGATTTCGTAACCTTTTGAAGAAGCCAGGTGGGTCTCGGCCTCAATTAGACTTGCACCGTCGATAGACTCCTTCAATCTGGGCTCTTCAGTTGGACTCTGTGATATATGAGTCCAAGGCCTAAGAATTTCATTCCTGATTTCTGGGGGGTTACTTTCTTTTAGCCTGTCGACTAAGAGCCATATTTCATCTTCATCGGGGATCGTTGTTAAATTGAGTTTTATGCCTGGTAGCCCCTGTAAATGGTGTTCATAGAAGTCAAATATTTTATGCTGTGAGACAGACGATGCGGGTGAGGTTCGGAGTTTTGATGATTGTTGGGCAAATTCTATAAGAGAAATAAGTCTGTCTTGTTCTATTGGCATAAAAAAACCCCTATCTAATCATCTTTAAAAAAGATATTCGGCGAGGGTTGCGCTTATATCCCCCTTTAAACAATATGCGGCATATTATCCCATGTGCGGCCAAGCAGCAGACGGCCATTTGCCCGCTTTGCGCGCTTTTTACCATCGGCGCCCAACTGCTTGCAGAAAATACAAGCCCATTGCTAGATCTTCCGATGCACAGCATATCCCGCGCGTTTTTCTTTTGCCGTGAAGCCGATTTTGCGTTTCGGGCGTGCCGGCTCTTGCATAAGGGCATTAATGGCTTCAAAAACTACCCTGAATTGTGAATCATATTTTCGTTCTAGCGCAGTCAGTTTTTTAGCTAATTGCTTATGCGTAGCCAGCATTTCTCGCAACCGGATGAAAGCGCGAACAATAAACACGCTCATTTCGATGGCGC